>JAZONV010000001.1:0-1693 GCA_045654685.1 Clostridia bacterium
TTTTTGAGTTTTTGCAAAAAATTGTTTGATTTTTTGCAAGCAAAATAAACTCATACTAAAATGAGCAAATTTTGAAATATTTTCTTTTTAAATTCACGCAGCCAGCAATCCTTTTTGTTTCTTCAAATGGTATTTGTAGAGATTAAAACCTATACAAATTGATGTAAATTCAAAAATTACAGATTTTAAACCTCTTCTTCGTATTCTTTTGTACTGTCTGTCCCACTTAATAATCCCATAAGTTCCCTCTGCTTGGATGCTTCTGTTCGCTCTTAATAGCAAACCGTGCGTAGAGGTTAAATTATCAAGAACTTCTTTATGGATTTCTGTCAATTCCTCATTCATTCTTACAGTTCTGTTTCCATCACCTTTTTTACATTTGTCTGCAAAAAGACAATTGCTACAATCTTCGCACTGATAAAATTCTTCGGTTCTTCCGTATTTGTTTCCCTTTACAGCTCTAGCGTACAAATATTGAAATTTTCTACCATTAGGACAAATTAAATTACCCTCTGCATCTCTTTTAAAATTAACTGCCCTGAATTCGTTTTCTCTGTATTTCTTGTCAGTTGTTTCTTTTTTGAACATTGTAAATTTCATATATTTTTTCATGCCTTTTTGTTCGCAAAAAAGATAGTTATTGTAACTTCCATAGCCTGCATCGGCTATTGGATATTGTGGATAAAACCCATATGTAGAATTGAATTTTTCCATTAAAGGTACAAAACATTCCATATCTGATGCATATTGCTTCATATCCATTACTGCTATGTATTCATCGCATATTCCCAGTTGAACATTGTATGCCGGATGCAATTGGTCATTACCCATATAATCTCTTTTTATACGCATAAATGTTGCATCGGTATCTGTTTTGGAATAGCTGTTTCTATCATCTCCGCACACCTTAATATGATGAGCATATGTTTTTAATTTTTTCAGATATTCTTCTAACTTTTCGTAATGCTTTTGTTTAACGGTCTTTCTTTTGCCGCTACCGTAGACAAAAGAGGAAACATCTACTTGCATTATCTTTTTGTATTGTGATAGTATATATTCTACATATTCAATGGTGTATTCTTTTCTGGTTCCGATTTCAGCATTATGGAAAAACAAATCAGTTGTATTTATCTCTTGTATTAACTGAGTAAGGTACATATATATTCTTTCACGACTTGTTCTGCATGCTTTCTTCCATACCCACGTGTATTTGTTTGCATTGGCTTCAAGCTTTGTCCCATCAATATATACATGATTTAAATCGACACCTTCTTCTTTGAATATATACGAATTTATGTCATTGAAGATGTCCTCTATGCTATCAATCAACATTTCATTCATAAAGTTTGAAACAGTTGAATAAGACGGTGCTTTTAAATCATCAAGCAACCATATGAAACGAATATCTGTTTTGCACAGCTTCTCAATGTTTCTTAAAGATGCATATCCGTTTACCATAAAGGCAAATAGTATGATTTTTAACATTTTTACGGAGTCAAATCTCGGACGACCTGTTTTGCTTCCTTTCCCAGCAAAATATTTGTATAGGTCAATTTGCTCCATAATTTCATTAAATGTGTAGATTGGATCAGAAATTTCAATAATTTTTTCTAAATCTACTGGAACTTTCATTTGAATTGGTGTACAATATACATCGTGGTTATTTAAGGTTTTCATCGACTATATTATACCA
>JAZONV010000002.1:0-2084 GCA_045654685.1 Clostridia bacterium
ATTATGTTTTATTAAACCAGTTCAATAATAGCCATTTCAGCAGCATCACCGCGTCTTGGTCCTATTTTGATAATTCTGGTGTAACCACCATTTCTCTCACTGTACTTAGGAGCGATTTCTGCAAACACCTTTGTTACAACATCTTCTTTAGTGATGTAAGCAAGTGCCTGTCTTCTGGTGTGCAATGTATTAGTCTTACCCAATGTAATCATTTTTTCAGCCATACATCTTACTTCTTTTGCTTTTGGTAATGTTGTTTCAATCTTACCGTTTTCGAGAAGACTTGTAACAAGATTACGGAGTGTAGCAATTCTGTGGTCTGTTGCACGGCCTAATTTTCTTGTACCAGGCATAAGAACGTAACCTCCTTATAATATTTTTTACAGTAAATTATTCATCATATTCCTTTGAGAAAGAGAATCCGAGAGAAGCAAGTTTGTTAACAACTTCTTCAAGTGATTTCTTACCAAGGTTTCTAACTCTCATCATTTCGCCTTCAGATTTGCTAGCCAAATCTTCAACAGTGTTGATACCTGCTCTCTTTAAGCAGTTGAAAGAACGAACTGACAAATCAAGTTCTTCAATAGTAAGCTCGAGAACTTTATTTTTCATATTGTCCTCTTTTTCAACCATAATGTCTTTGCCTTTAACACCTTCTGCAAGGTCGATAAAGAGATTCATATGGTCATTTAAGATTTTAGCAGAAAGTGAAAGTGCTTCTTCCGGAGCAATTGTGCCGTCTGCAAAAATTTCGATTGAGAGCTTATCATAGTCTGTAACCTGACCAACACGGGTATTTGTAACATTGTAGTTCACTTTATCAATCGGTGAGTAAATTGAATCTACTGCGATAACGCCGATAACATTCTGCATGTTTTCTTTGTTCTTTTCGCTTGTTACATAACCTCTGCCCTTTTGCATTGTGATTTCCATATAGAGTTTTGCACCTTCAGAAAGTGTTGCAATATGGAGATCTTTGTTGATGATTTCAACATCATCAGGGCATTTGATGTCTTCGGCTTTAACTTCGCACTCGCCTGAAGCATCAACTATAACTACAACAGGTGCATCTGAGTAGATTTTAGCAATAAGTCTTTTTATGTTAAGAATTATTTCTGTTACATCTTCTTTAACACCGGGGATTGTAGTGAATTCGTGAAGCACGCCGTCAATTTTAACGCTTGTAGCAGCAACGCCCGGAAGTGATGATAAAAGTACTCTTCTAAGGCTGTTACCAAGTGTGATACCATAGCCTCTTTCAAGTGGTTCTACTTCAAATCTGGCATATTTGCCGTCTTCACTTTTTTCCACACATTCAACGCGTGGTTTTTCCATTTCTATCATATTATGACCCTCCATTTCAGAATTTTAATTATCTCATTACTGAGGGCTTGCCTATTATTTAGAGTACAACTCAACGATGAGATGTTCTTCTACCTCGAAATCAATGTCATCTCTCTGTGCCATAGCGATAACTTTAGCTGAGAGAGTGTTTTTATCCATATCGAGCCACTTTGGAACAAGTCTTGAAGAATTAGCTTCAACGATAGCTTTGATTCTGTCAGAAGTCTGTGTCTGTTCTTTAAGTGTGATAACATCTCCAACCCTTACGCGGTATGAAGGAATGTCGAGTCTTTTGCCGTTAACGAGAACATGACCGTGATTTACCATCTGTCTTGATTCTCTTCTTGTGTTAGCAAGACCAAGGCGGAATACTACGTTGTCTAATCTTGATTCAAGTAATGAAAGAAGATTTTCACCGGCAACACCCGGCATTTTTGTAGCAATCTGGTAGTATTTTCTGAACTGCTTTTCAAGCATACCGTATATAAACTTAACTTTCTGCTTTTCAGTAAGCTGACGACCATATTCGCTCTGCTTTTTTCTCATTGGCTTTGGATTTCTGTTTGAGCTTTTGTCGATACCCATTACAGAAGGTTCAATACCCAATGTTCTGCATCTTTTCAATATAGGCTGCATATTCTTTGCCATAAGTTTATCCTCCTATCTCCAAAATTTTCCAATCAAACTCTTCTTCTCTTAGGCGGTCTGCAACCGTTGTGAGGAATCGGAGTTACATCTTT
>JAZONV010000003.1:0-8189 GCA_045654685.1 Clostridia bacterium
GCTAAATTAAATTTGCCAAAGTCAAGCTGCCCGCAGGGCAATTTAGCTCCCGAAGGGAATTTAGCTGACATTTGTCAATTTAGCTTGCCGTAAGGCAAATTTAGCTAATTGTAGTTTGTCGTTTCCAACGACAAACTACAATTTATCTAATCATACAATCAATAACGGGCACCCAATGGGTACCCGTTATTTTTGTGTGGATTTGATTGCTAAATTTTTTGATTATTCAACAATAAGAATTGCCACTATTTTCTTTTCTCTTCCGATTGCAAGAACTTTTGTGGAATCTGCAACAGCTGATTCATCCATATCTGAATATGCCATGATTTCGCCTTCGCTTGTAAGAGTATACTTATTGTCTTTTGTGCTGTACTTATAATACTGAACAGAATCCGAAAGTGTAAGACCTTCCCATGCTTCAGGATTAAAGTCATCATTATCTTCCATAAATGCAGGAACTACTTTCAGAGACTTTTCTTCAGTTTTTAAATCATATACAACACCAAGCATTACCTGATAGTAATCAGTTGTTCCGGAATAATTCATCTTTATATAGTGACCGTCTACGGCATAATTTCCGCTTGTTCCGGTATTGGGAAGAAGTTCATCGTCAATATATACCTGTTTGATATTTGTAATATAGTTTCCGGAAATTATCATCTTAACAATGTCACCGGATTTAAGTTCTGCAGGATCATAACCATAATCAGATGCTATATAATCTTCTTCAATATATTTGGTTTCTTCCTCTGCGCTTCCTGCTCTGTAGTATGTCACCTTAATTGCAGGTGCATCTTCAAATATTGCAGGTGTTACAGAATTGATGAAGTAAGTGTAGGTTGAAGCTCCGATAGATGCACCGGTATTGCTTGTTGTGGGATAATATACAACAACTCCTGCATTGCCCTTTTCAACGTTATATGCTTCTACTGTATACTGGCTTCCATCAGTAAAGGAGTATGTGTAGGTTCCTTTTCTGTAGGAGTCTGTTTTTGTGATATCATTTGGTACTACAAAGAGAACTGTTTTTGAGCCCATTGCAAATTTGTTTGAGCCATCCTGCTTAAAGGAATAACCGCTCTTTGAGTATTTGAGTTTTGCACCGGCTTCGCCATCCATAAAGTTTTCAACGTCAGGATATGAAGGAACGATAAGACCTGCATTATAGTCATCATCAGAATCCATAGCTTCAATTTCAGAAACATATGTTGTTCCGTTTGAAACTGATGTTTTATATCTTATTGGCTGAATGAGATAACTGTCAAGGTTAACAGGTTCATTGTCACTATTTAAAAGATCCCATTTTGCACTTGGTGATCTTGTGTCCAAAAGACGTGTGATTGCAGACTGTGCGCTAATGCTGTCACCATTAAATCTTACATTTTCCTTTAAGGGAGCCTGAAGAATTTTTCCGGCAGATGTATAGATTTCAACAGAGTAGCTTGCATCCATACCTGAACCATGTTTGTATCTTATAAGAAGTCCGTAGGGGTTTTCAGATTCTGTCTTTTCAAATGCAACGATTCTGCCCTGATAGTCAAGATAGAATTTACCTGCATCACCTGTGGAGAATGATACATCTTCTCCTTCTGCAAGAATTGTTCTGAAGTAGGGAGATGCAGAGAACGTATCTGTTCCGACTTTCACGTATTCATAGTCATTTGACATTTCTTTAACAGTTCCTGTAACAGTTGCTGTTGAAATAACAACGCTTGTTCCTTCAACGCTACCGTAAGGCTGTGCTACAGATACAACACTCTTCTGACTGATTGCATCGATTGTTGTATCTGAATATGAACCACCCTTTGAAGTGATTCTCTTTACAGAGGAAATATCATGTTCGTCAAAATCAAGCTTCTGAAGTCCTGTTTTTGCAGAATATTTGTCATAGATTGAAACGATTCCGTTGAGTTTGGAAACTGAGCTTACATAATATGTTATATAGCTTTCAACAATTACCATTTCTGCTGAGCTTGATGAACCATCATTACTGATAAATGTGATATTTCCGTTTTCAACGCTTACATAATCTTCGATAAAATCTTCATCAATGTGGTCGGGATTAACAGGAATACCGTTATATACTACATAAAGATTTTCAGCAAGAGTAACTTTGCTGAGTTCGTCTGTTTCTTTATCGTCTTCGTTTTTGTAGTAGTCAATCTTATCTGCAGATACAGATTCTATCTGCCAGTCATCTATCACGAATGAAGAGTTCATTCCGCTGAGTTTGGCAATGCTTGTAAGAGTTTTTCTTCCCATGGTTGAGAATTTGAATGAAACGGAATATCCAACCATGTCTTTAAGAGTATCAACATCAAACTTGCCGATATCATAGACTGTTTCTCCGATTAAAACCTCTGTATTTGCAAGACGTTTTCCGGTGAGTGAATATTCACCGACACCAAGGAGTTTTCCGGTTTCAGATTCGGAATTATCCCAGTCCTGACCGCCGGCATTGCTTCCGCCGCCTTGAACAAAGATCGGGTCATTATTTTCATTGAATCCAACATTGTTGAGTTTGCTGCAAAAATCTATATTGTAGATAAGCTGTGCCACAACTCCTCTGGGAGCAGGCTGTGAGCCGTTAAGATATGCATTTTTGGTGAGACCTATGGAGTTTGCGATATCTACATATCCTTTGTACCAGGGGTCAAGATTTTTATTTGCAACATCACCATAACCCATGGTGCATACAATCATTTTGATTACTTCGCCGTATGATACGGAAGCTGTAGGTCTGAAAGTGCCGTCTTCATAACCGTTGATTGCTTTTGTTCCTACTGCATATGCAATATAGGGAATTGCCCATGCACTTGAAGAATTGGCATCTGCAACATCGGGGAACTGTGTTGTGGTTGCTTCAAATTTTGTAGACACAGGAGCCGTTGCAACTGCAAGAAGTTTTGCAAATTCTGCACGGGTGATGGTAGCATCGGGTTTGAAGGTTCCGTCTTCGTAACCATTGATTACACCTCTGCCTACCAGTTCTGAAATTGCCGAGAAGTAGGTGTGTGTTTCTGCCACATCAGAAAATGCCGGTTCATCAGCAAAAACTGAAATACTGAGCATTGATGTGATTGCAAACACTAATGCCACTATCAAAGATGTGATTCTTTTGCTTTTTTTCATTTTAAATACCTCCGTTTGCTTTTGATTTATATAAGTAAAAACAAAGACACCTATATAGTGTAATTTTATCATTGCTGCAAATCATAGTCAACCATAAAGCGATTTTGAAAAGTAAATGTAATATACTTTTAAAAGTGGGTGTAAAAATTCTTGCGAATTTTTACACCCACTTTTTGGTGACAAGGAAAAAATTCATCCCTTTGTGATACATAAATTTTTCTATAAATCCAGCAATACAGTCGTTCCATTTTCCAAAGATTTTTTGACATCTATAATTCTCTGATTTTCAGAACCTCTGAATTTTAATGTTATATTTTTCTTCTCCTCCACAAATCTTCCATCAACCAAAACGTCTATCAAAGATAAAAACTCATCTGTTTCGGGAATATTTGCCCCGCCTGAAAGGATTTCATCTTCAAAAACATACCCTGTATAGCACCATATGTCTTTTTGAGGATAGGTTTCTCTCACCATTTTTAAAAACGGCAAAAGTGCTTTTTGGTTTGACGGCTCCATTGGTTCTCCCCCTAAAAGAGTGAGCCCGTTTATATATGACGGAGAAAGAAGATTCAATATTTCTCCCCACACACTCTCATCAAAAGGTTTTCCGTAGTCAAAATCCCATGTTTGAGGATTGAAACAGCCTTTGCAATGATGAGGACATCCGGATACAAAAAGAGAAACTCTAACGCCAAGTCCGTTGGCAATGTCTGTTTTTTTGATTTCTCCGTAATTCATCAGAGATGAAGCACCCTTTCTCTGATTTCCTGGGTTCTGCCCTGATTCCAGAACTGACTTCCGATGTAGCCGCAAGTTCTTCTTGCAACATTCATTTTTGCCTGATCAACATTTCCGCAGTTGGGACACTTCCATCCGAGTTTGCCATCTTCCTCGAAGATTTTTATCTCGCCGTCATATCCGCAAACCTGACAATAGTCACTTTTGGTGTTAAGTTCTGCGTACATAATATTATCGTAGATAAAACGGATAACCTGAAGTACCGCATCAATGTTATCTTGCATGTTCGGCACTTCCACATAGCTTATTGCTCCGCCGGGGGAAAGAGCCTGGAATTTTGATTCTGTGGCAAGCTTCTGAAATGCATCAATTTCTTCGGTAACGTGAATGTGATAGGAATTTGTGATGTAGTTTCTGTCTGTCACACCTTTGATTTTTCCAAATCTCTTCTGAAGACATTTTGCAAATTTATAGGTTGTTGACTCTAATGGTGTTCCGTAGAGTGAATAGTGAATGTTTTCTGCTTCTTTCCATTTTGCACAAGCCTCATTGAGTTTTTGCATAATCTCAAGACCAAGTTTTTCGCCTTCCGGCTCTGTGAGTTTTTTACCGATAAGGGCATATACACATTCCCAAAGACCTGCATAGCCAAGAGAAATTGTGGAATATCCGCCGTGGAGAAGCTTGTCTATGCACTCTCCCTTTTCAAGTCTTGCAAGTGCACCATGCTGCCAGAGAATGGGGGCAGCATCTGAACGAGTGCCCTCTAATCTTTCGTGACGGCATTGAAGTGCTCTGTGGCAAAGTTCAAGTCTTTCATCAAGTATTGACCAGAACTTTTCAATATCCTTTCCCTCTGTGGTGGCAGAGCAAGCCGCGTCAACAAGATTAATGGTTACAACCCCTTGATTGAATCTGCCATAGTATTTAGGATTGCCGTTATCATCCACATATGGAGTGAGGAAACTTCTGCATCCCATACATGTGTAGCAATGACCGTCTCCATTGGAGTCAACTTTCAGTTTCAGCATAATTTTTTCTGAAATATAATCGGGAAC
Organism: Clostridia bacterium; assembly: GCA_045654685.1. Taxonomy (GTDB): domain Bacteria; phylum Bacillota; class Clostridia; order UMGS1810; family UMGS1810; genus RGIG1828. Next base: position 4,929 of record JAZONV010000003.1, read on the forward strand.
CAGTCTTTTTGCAGTACATTTTGCGGAAAGCTCTGTAAGATACCAATAGGGAGATTGGGGAGTTATGTTGTCTTCTTCAAGAACGTATATGAGTTTTGGAAATGCAGGAGTAATATATACACCCGCTTCGTTTTTAACACCCTGATAACGCTGAAGAAGTGTTTCTTCTATTATGATGGCAAGGTCTCTTTTTTCCTGCTCATTTTTTGCCTCTCCAAGATACATAAACACAGTTATAAACGGAGCCTGCCCGTTGGTTGTCATGAGGGTTACAACCTGATATTGAAGTGTCTGAACACCTCTTTGAATTTCTTTTCTCAAATTCCTTTCAACAATCTGCGAAACTATAACATCATCTGCCACTCCACCTGATGCCATGATTGTTTCAATGGTTTCTTTTCTGATTTTCTCTCTTGAAACCTGAACAAATGGTGCAAGATGGGCAAGAGAAATGCTCTGACCGCCGTATTGGCTTGATGCAACCTGTGCAATTATCTGGGTAGAAATGTTGCAGGCTGTTGAAAAACTATGAGGTTTTTCAATCATGGTTCCGCTTATGACCGTACCGTTTTGAAGCATGTCTTCAAGGTTCACAAGGTCACAGTTATGCATATGCTGGGCATAGTAGTCAGCATCGTGAAAATGAATTATACCATCTTCATGTGCCTGAACAATATCAGGCGGAAGAAGAATTCTTTTTGCAAGGTCTTTTGAAACTTCCCCTGCCATATAGTCACGCTGTACGCTGTTGACTGTGGGGTTTTTATTGGAATTTTCCTGTTTTACTTCTTCATTATTACATTCAATAAGGCTCAGAATCTGATTGTCCGTAGTATTGGCAACACGGGCAAGATTTCGTGTGAAACGGTATCTTATGTATCTTTTTGCAGTCTCGGGCGCACCCTGGAGTATTATGTGAGTTTCAACAAGCTCCTGAATTTCTTCAACGGAAAGACTTCTGCCCATCTCATCACAATGGTCTTCTATTACGTTTACGATATATTCAATCTGTCTTTTGGAAAGTTCAGGCTTTTTTTCGCCTGATTCGTTAGCTTTTTCAATGGCAACCCTGATTTTTTCTCTGTCAAATTCTGCCTCAATTCCGCTACGTTTTACTATCTTCATAATTCATCACCTCTGTATCTCTGTATTTTTTAAAAACAACTATATATTGTGCATTGCTTATTATATAACACAATATGTTCCGTGTCAAGACATTTTTTAAAATAATTTGAAATCTTAATAAAACACCCTGAAACCGCTCTTTTTCAAGAGGTTTTTCAGAGTGTTTTTGTAAAATTATGTGCAATATCTATCAGTAAAAATTCAGCATATGAGGTGTACTCTAAAGAACAGCAACAGGCTCTCGCAATTTTTCGAGAGCCATTAATCATTATAGAAACAATCTTTTTGCCACCTTTTGACATTTGTATCTATATATTCCCATATTTTTTGATAATCTTTTTGACCTCTGATTATGTGGTCATTGCAAGATGTTTGCCATATATTTTCGCCATATTCTCTATTGCAATATCGTTTTAATAACGATATGAATTTTGATGTTTCGTTATTGTAGGGTGCGGCGGTTTCCGACGCACCATTTTTGTGCTCCGTTATGTCGAGAATTAAATGGAAATGATTCGGCATTATAACATACGTGTCTACTTTAATATGAGAATATTTTTCGTTCATCAAATTGATATATTTATCAAGAACTATTCCATATCCGGATAACATCATTTGCGGTGCGTCGAAATCGCCGCACCCTACAACCTTACCGAGCAACTGTTTTCTGTCTTTTACGCATACTGTGAGAAAATACATTCCCGGTGTTGAATAATCATATCCTTTTAATCTTGTTGGTTTTCGTTTTGGTAAATCCATTATTTCACCTCGCTATTATCAATAGCATAATCTAATAAAATGTTAATCAATTCATTTCTTGAACGATTTGTTTCCTCAGATAGCTTATTTAATCTTAAAACAGTTTCCTCTTTTATCCTTACAGAAAATGTTTTATATCCATCTTCGCCTTTTAAATTCTTTTTGTTTATAATAAGTTTATCTTCCATAACCTTTCACCTCACATATATTATATGTTGACAAAAGTTATAAATATATGTTACACTATATAACATATATAATAACATATATGGAGGTATATATTATGGGAATGTTTGACAAAATACGACAAGGTGCGACTGATGTCAAGAAAAAAGTAACAGAAACTGTAAAAGAACAAAATCTTGATGAAAAATTTAAATCAATAAAAGACTCTGCTGCTAAAGCATGGAATGAGAGTACTGCTACAATGAAAGCAAACAGTGAGGAAAACAAACTACTAAAACAACCTCTCGAAGGTTCCATTATCAGATATGAAGTTATCTATTTGGGTGGTCTTCCCGAATATCCTAAAGCCAAACACGGCAATGCAATTGGAATGAATGTTATGCAAGATAAATTCATTTTTACTAAAACAGGAACTTCCAAAGACTGGTTTACAGAGTATACGATTCATTATTCGAATATCAGTAATATTAGCATAGAAAAGCGAACAATCAGTAATGCTGAAATGTTTTTAGGCGGCGGAAACGATGCTAACCAACAACAAGAAAATAATATCTGTATTACATTTGAAACAGGAGAAGGTTTAGAACTTGTATTACGCGTAGAAATGTTAACCGGTGTTACAATTTACGGGCAAGCGACAAAATGCAGAGAGTTTATGGATGTTTTACGTCAAAATGGCATTTTAAGTATTTTAAAAAAGAACAAAGAAAATGTCGCTTCGGCAAACCAACCCGATGCGATTGAACAACTTGAAAAGCTTTCTAAAATGAAGGAAATGGGTATTATTTCTGAAACGGAGTTTGAATTGAAAAAGAACGAATTACTTTCAAGAATATAAAAGTGTACGCTACTGTAACAAGCAGGGATAATGTATAACATTTTCCGAAATATTAAGGATATCATAATACCGCATAAGCGGAACGACACACAGTTCGTTCCCTACAATGCGGTTCGTCGGAACCCGCCGAGCCCTACAAAAAAGGGGATGTAAAATAATTCCCTGAAACAGACAAAGATCTCATTTTTTGAGGTCTTTGTTTTGTTTCAGGGAAAAAACTCTGTTTTTTGGGTACACGAAATAAAGGTCTGCTTTTGAGCTGATTTTTAAGTATTCTGTTATGCCACCAATAAGGTTTTTTGTTTCTTTAAGTGGTATTTATGAAGGTTAAAACCTAAACAAATTGCTGAAAA
>JAZONV010000004.1:0-32170 GCA_045654685.1 Clostridia bacterium
TTTACAAACTACCTTCTTTCGAAGGTTTATTTGTCATGCCACAAAATCCACAAATATTTATATTTTCAATGTCCGTATCGGGCTAACTGTCTTTTTTAGAAATTTTTCTAAAAAGACTTGATTTTTATATAGTTAGCTCCATTCTTATTTTTGGTGTGACGATTATATCATGTTTTTTGACGAAAAGTCAATAGAAAAATTGTGATTTTCTGATACAATAAAACCAACATGGAATTTTAGGTGGTGAATGTGATGTTGTTTATGGGAATAGACATAGGAAGTTCGGGCTGTAAAATATCTGTCATTGATGAAAACGGTAATATAAAACACAGTTCTCACAGAGAATATTCGTTTTCTTATGATGAAGATAAAATAGAACTCAGTCCTGAACTTGTATACGACAGCGTAAAAGAAGCGGTAACGGAAATCACACGGGAAAATCCGAATATTGGTATAGATGCAATAAGTGCAACTTCATTTGGAGAAATGGTGATTCTTTTAGACGATGATGGAAATGTTTTGTCAGACTCAATTTCCTATTCGGATCCTCGCGGTCACATTCAGATAAACGAATTTTCAAAAAACTTTGGCGAAGACAAAATATATAACATTACAGGAACAACTCCTGAAAGTATGTATTCTCTTGCAAAACTTTTATGGTTCAAAGAAAACAAGAAAGAGGTTTTTTCAAAAACAAAAAAGATTTGTCTTTTTGCTGACTACATCCTCCAAAGATTTGGAGCAGACTATCATATGGACTACTCTCTTGCATCAAGAACACAAATGTTTGATGTGAAAAACAGAAAATGGTCGTCAGAGATTGTTTCTGCATCAGGCATAGATGAAAAAATTCTTCCGCCTCTTGTCAGTTCCGGAACATCTGTCGGAAGAGTCAGCCGGGAAACTCAAGCACAGCTTGGGATAGATGAGGGAACCCTTATTATAGCAGGAGGACACGATCAGTGTTTTGCTTCTCTCGGTGCGGGCGTGATTTCAGGAGGAATGGCACTTGACGGAATGGGATCAAATGAGTGTATTGTTCCTGTTTTTGACTCTCCTCTTATTAATGACAAAATGAAAAAATCTGCATTTGCTTGTGTTCCCTACATCTTAGACGGAAAATATGTCACATATGCTTTTAACAGAAGTTCCGGAACGGTGATTGACTGGTACAGAAAAATCAGAGAAAATGCTGATTATGAAAAAATGTTTTCAAATCTTAAAAATGAACCATCAAAGGTTCTTTGCCTCCCTCACTTTTCAGGAGCCGCTACACCATATATGGACGATGATGCCAAAGGTGCAATTGTGGGACTCGATTTGTCTGTATCAGCTGATGATATCACCAAGGGGATTATAGACGGATTGAACTATGAAATGAAAATAAACCTTGATGCTCTCTTTGAGTGCGGTCAAAAAGTTGAGAAACTGTATGTTTCGGGCGGACTTTCCAAAAGTGATCTTGTGCTCCAGACAAAGGCAGACATTTTGGCTATGGATATCCACAGACTAAAAACTCCCCACACAGGAACGCTGGCAGTTGCCATACTTGCAAGTGTTGCAATGGGTATATATCCCACTCTTGAGGTGGCAGTTGAAAAAATGGTACACACCGAAAAAGTGTTTACCCCCAACATGGAAAATCACGAAAAATATATGGAGCAATACAGAAAATATAAGAAAATGTATGAATGTATAAAAACTATAACAATGAGGGATTAGACAATGAAGAAGAAAATAAAATTTGGTATAATCGGTTGCGGACTTATGGGACGGGAATTTGGTTCTGCAGTTGCCAGATGGTGTCACCTTACAGAGGAATGCCCGGTTCCTGAAATTGTGGGTGTTTGTGATTTTAACAGTGAAGCACTTTCCTGGTTTACCGACAATTTCGATTCTGTAAAATATGTGACTTCTGACTATAAGGAATTATTGTCAAAAGAAGATATAGATGCAATCTACTGTGCATTGCCACACAATCTTCACGGAAAAATATATTCGGATATAATCAATGCAGGCAAGCATTTACTTGGTGAAAAACCATTTGGGATGGACATGGAACAAAACAGGGAAATTATGAATGCGGTGAAAAATCACCCCGAAGTTGTGGTGAGATGTGCAAGCGAATTCCCCTTTTTCCCCGCTTGTCAGGAACTTATAAGATGGATAAAGGAAGAAAAGTTCGGAAAGATCATTGAGGTTCACGCAGGATTTAATCATTCAAGTGATATGGATCTTACAAAACCAATAAACTGGAAAAGAACAGTAGAGATAAACGGCGAATATGGTTGCATGGGTGACCTTGGCATACACACACAGCACGTTCCTTTCCATATGGGATGGATTCCTGAAAATGTATATGCAGTTCTTTCTGATATTGCCAAAGAAAGACCTGACGGAAAGGGGAATATGGTTCCCTGTAAAACCTGGGATAATGCAACTTTAATCTGTCAGACAAGAGATTCTAAAGGGAACACATTCCCAATGTTTCTTGAAAATAAGCGTATGTCTCCGGGTTCAACCGATGAATGGTACATAGAAGTGTATGGACTTGAGTTTTCTGCAAAGTTTAATAGCAACGATCCAAATGCAATAGTATACACTCAGGCTGTGGGGAAAGAACAGGCATGGTGCAGACTCAATGTTGGATATAAGCCTCAGTTCAAAACAATCACCGGTGGAATTTTTGAGTTTGGTTTTACTGATTCCATACTTCAAATGTGGTGTTCATTTATTAAGGAAGTGGCAGGAGAGACTGTAGAGTTCGGATGTTTTACCCCCGAAGAAACAGAACTTTCTCATAAACTTCTTACTGCAGCGCTCAAATCAAATAAAGAAAAGAAGGTGATTGAGCTGTGAAATACTGGGACTATAAAAACTTAGATACAAACAAAATCGGACATATGTCCCAGGTAGCCGGACTTCGCCGTTATGAGTTTGCAGAAGGCAAGGCAAAGGGAGTTGAGGCTGTTGAGGTGCATACAGGCTCAGGGCTTGAATTTACTGTGCTGCCCGGCAGAGGAATGGACATTGCATGGACATCCTACAGAGGTGTACCTCTCAGTTATATGTCAAAAACAGGAGTGGTTTCTCCTGTCTATTACGAAAGTAGCGGAATGAACTGGCTTTATAATTTTTTTGCCGGGGCTCTTACCACCTGCGGACTTTTAAACGTGGGCGGACCTGAAAAGGTTACTCATCCCGTGATAGGGGAGAGGGAGTATGGCTTGCACGGCAGAATAACAAACAGCGCCGCAGAGCAGGTTTCCCTTTTTGAGGACTATGAAAACGGAGAGTATGTGATGCGTGTTTCCGGTGTGGTAAACGAGGGAATCCTCCACGGTGAATCCCTTGCGCTTCGCCGTGAGATAAGCACAAGACTCGGTGCAAGTGAATTTACAATCCGTGATACTGTAACAAACCGTGGTGCAACACAGCAGGATATAATGCTTCTTTATCATATAAATATGGGCTATCCATTACTTGACAGCGGTGCAAGATTTGTGTCCGACTCAAAGGCTATTGAGGGTCAGAGCGATGAGGCAAGGGCAGACATCAAAAAGGTGTTCACCTGTGAGGAACCTATTCAGGGTATGACAGAACGTTGCTATGCTCATGACATGAACACCGACGATGGCGGTAATGTAAAACTTGCTTTTATAAATGATGGTTTGGAAATTGGTGTGGCACTTGAATATAACAAAAATCAACTTCCTTGCTTTAATCATTGGAAGATGATGAACACAAAGGAATATGTAGTAGGTCTTGAACCTTGTACCGCATTGCCACATGGCTATGCAAATGCAAAGGATAACGGCACGGTAATAACTCTTGCTCCGGGCGAGAGTCGCCTTTTTGAGATAACCTACAAAATCCTTGACGGAAAAGATGAAATATTAAGTTATGAAAAACTCATCAGGGGGTAGCAAAATGCTGGATGTAGTAGCAAAAAAATGCCGCTATGACATAGTACGCATGATTTCCGAAGCAGGTTCCGGGCATATCGGCGGGGCTCTTTCTTCTATTGATATTTACATATCGATTCTCGATATTATGGATGAAAATGACCGTCTTGTTGTAAGTCACGGCCATTCCGCAGCGGCTGTATATGCCGCACTGGGTAATATGGGATATTTTGATGTGGAAGATGCAGTAAAAACTTTCCGCCGTCAGGCTCCCTATGAAGGTCATCCTTCAATCGCAGTAAACGGAGTGGAATGGTGCAGCGGAAGCCTTGGACAAGGCTTGTCTGTAGGCTGTGGTTTCGCCCTTGCCAAAAAGCTTCAAAAAGAGCCCGGCAGAGTATTTGTGGTAATGGGCGACGGTGAACAGCAAAAAGGTCAACTTCAGGAGGCAAGAGAGTTTGCATCAATGTACGAGTTGGACAATCTTATTGCCGTAATAGACGTTAACGGACTGCAGGCGTGCGGCGAAACCCAAAGGACAACTAACCAAAACTTGCGGGATAAATATACAATGTCAGGTTGGGAAACAGTCACTGCAGACGGGCACAGTTTTGAGGATATGAAACGTGTGCTAAAAAAAGCGGGCAGTCCCCTTTGCATACTTGCCCGTACCGTTATGGGTAAGGGTATTGCAGAGATTGAAAACGATTACAGATATCACGGAACGGTAATCAGCGAGGAGTTAAAAAACAGTGCTCTTGAAAGGCTGAGGCTCACAACCGAGGAGCAAAAGGCTATAGACGGCATAAAGCCAAGAGTGCAAAGAGTTTATGAAAGTCCTACAATCTCTTACACATCGGGCAGAACCTATGAAAATACTTCCGATATTCGTAGTGCTATGGGAAATGCATTGGCAGATATTGCAAAGGAAAATCCGGAAGTTGGAATTGCGGCTTTTGACTGCGACCTTGAGGGCTCGGTAAAACTCACAGCCTTTAAAAAACTTCGTCCCGATGCCTTTATCGAGTGCGGCATTGCAGAGCATAATGCGGCAACTGCCTCGGCGGCGGTTGCAAAGTCGGGTATGATAGCAATCCATGCGGACTTTTCAATGTTCAATATTGCCGAAACCTATAGTCAGAACAGAATGGCAGATATTAATAAATCACCTGTAAAACTGTTTTGTACTCATGCAGGGCTTGATGTGGGTGAGGATGGAAAAACACATCAATGTATTGATTATCTGAGCCTTTTATCGAATTTGTATGGGTTTAAAGTGATAGTGCCTGCTGATGCCAATCAGGCAGATTTGGCGGTAAGATATGCTATGAATGTGCCGCATCCCGTTGCGGTTATAGGCGGCAGGTCAAAAATGCCCATACTCACCGATGCAGATGGTAATACTCTTGGTTTTGAATATGGTAAGGGTCAGTGGCTGAAAAAAGGAAAAGATGCAGTTATTGTAACCTACGGAAATATGGCACATCGTGCAATTAGTGCGGCAGATGAACTTGAAAAAGAGGGGATAAGTGCAGGTGTGCTGAATCTACCAACCCCCCTTTTACTTGACGAAGAAAAAATCATAGAGGCATCAAAAACAGGTCTTGTGATTACATATGAAGACCACAATGTTAATACGGGAATCAGCGGCAGTGTGGCAAAAACTATATTGAAAAACCAGGCTGTGTGCAGATTTATAAATCTTGGTGTAACAGATTATGGCTCATCTGCATCTCCTGACAAACTATATGAAATGCAAAAAATTGATGCAAAAAGTTTGATAAAACAGATAAAGGAGAGTTTAGTATGAAAAAAGTAAAAATCGGTTTTGTACCATCAACATGGGAATCCTGGGACGGTAATCAGTACACAGGAAAATGGGCAGGAAAAATGAGAGCAAGATGTCTTGATGCTTTCAAAAACATTCCCGGACTTGAAATTGTTGTTCCCGATGAAACACTCACAGAAGACGGATGCGTTGGAACAGTTGACGAGGGAATGAAAACAGCAGAACTTTTCTTAAAAGAAGATGTTCAGGGAATCATCATCGGAAATATGAACTTCGGTCTTGAAATTGCCGTAAGTGCTCTTATGGCAAAAATGAGAAAAGATATGCCCGTGCTTCATTTTGCAACAAAAAGCGGACCATATTCAGAATTTGGCAACCGTGCCACAGATACATGGTGCGGTCAGTTTATGACATGCTCTGCTATTAAAAGAAGAGGATTTAAGTTTGAACATATCATCACTTGCAATCCCGAAGATGCAATATTCTCTGAAAAGGTTGAAAGTTTTACTCGTGCATGTTTTGCAATTTCAGAATTTAAAGGTGCAAGAATTCTTCAGGTTGGCGTTCGTCCCACAAAGTTTGAATCACAGTTCTACAGTGAAGAACTTCTTATGAACAAATTCTGTCAGACTGTAGTTCCTGTAGACCTTGCAACAGCATACGAATATATGGATGCAATCGCTCTTGACGATCCTGATGTTTTGAGAGTTGCAAAAGAAATAAGAGAAGGGGCAGATATTTTATCTGACGAAATCCCAAACGCAATTTTAAACCAGGCTCGTTTTGAACTTACCCTCATTAAACTTGCCAAAGAACATCACTGCAAAATCATTGCATCAAGTTGTTGGGAAACCTTGCAGCATAAGTATAACATTGCCGCATGTTCAACATTCTCACGTCTTAACTCTCAGGGCTATTCTGTAGGATGCGAAGTAGATACCATGGGAGCAATCACAATGCACATTTTGAATGGTTGCAATCTTTTCCAGACTCCTGCAGACTTTATTGACTGGACAGACCTTCACCCCACAGAACCTAATGTATGGCTTGCATGGCATTGCGGAAATGCCGCTTGTGAACTTTGCGCCCCTGACTGCAAAAAACATCTTATGATGAATGAACGTCTTGGTCTTTGGAGCCCAACATGTCATGGTTCTATGGAATTTAGAATGAAAGACGGCGCTGTGACTTGCGCAAGAATGGTTGAATACGACGGTAAATTCTCAATGTTCTATGGAACCGGCGAAGCAGTTGACATCGGACCTATGACAAGAGGCGCATATGCGTGGATAAAGGTTAAAGATGTTGCTGACTGGGAAGAAAAAATGATAGACGTTGGTGTTATTCACCACGGCGTGCTTATTCACGATGAAAAAGTTGCAGATGCACTCAAAATGTTCTGCAAATTCATGGATATTGAAGCAGTGAGAGGTGCGTAATAATGAGAAAAGTAGTACTCACAAAGCCATATGAAATTTCTCTTACAGAATGTGAAATACCTGAGCCTCAAAAGGCCCAGGTAAGAATAAAAGTTATGAGAATAGGAATCTGCGGATCAGACCCCACAATATACAGAGGTCTTCATCCCTATGTTTCCTATCCTCTCGTTCCCGGTCATGAAATCTCCGGTGTGATAGATGCAGTCGGAGAGGGAGTGTCAGAGGATAGGGTTGGAGAGAGAGTAACCGTAATTCCACACATTGTCTGCAAAGAATGTGACGTATGCAAAGAGGGAATATATAACTTTTGCGAAAATTTAAAATGCACCGGAGCAGAGGCTGACGGTGCAATGTGTGATTATTTTTGTATATCATCAGAAATGGCAATAAAAATTCCCGATGAAATGAGCATAGACGATGCGGCGCTCGTTGAGCCTGCCTGTGTTGCATACCACGGCGCAAAAAGAGCAAATCCTACAGAAAATGACACGGTTCTGGTAGTAGGTGCAGGCCCCATTGGTGTATACTGCATGCAGAGTTGCTTTGCTCTTGGTGCAAAAAAAGTATATATTGCAGATATGGATTCAGAAAGACTGGAAATTGCCAAAAGTCTTGGTGCAACAGGTACAATAGACGTTTCAAAAGAAGACCTTGCACAGGGGCTGTCACGTCTCGGGGCACCAAAGGTTACAATATATTATGACTGTGTTGGTGAAAAAGGAATTGTACTCAATAATATTTTAAAAATTGCTCACCGCGGTTCCAAAATTGTTGTGATTGGTGTTCTTCAAAAAGAATACCTCATTCCTCTTTTGCCTGATTTTGTTCAGCATGAACTCTCACTTTATGGCACAACCATGTATGTTCCCTCTGACTACAGAGAAATGATAGAACTTATGAGCAAGGGAATAATCAGAACAAAGGAAACGATATCTCACAGATTTAAACTGGAAGATATTCCATCCGTACTTGATATGCTTGACAAAAGAAAAGAAAAAACATTCAAAATTCTTATTGATGTAAACGACTGACAAAAATTACATCAAAAAAATCATCTGTGTTTGTGGATTAATCAGTCATTTGATGATATAATGTAACAAACAGATAAGTTGTTTTGAAGCTTATAAAATGCTTTTCAAATATTTATAAGGTGTAATGTCAAATTTTTTCTTAAACACAGAAATAAAATAAGAATAGTCACTAAATCCGCATGCACTGCACACCTCTTTAAGTGGAACTTTTTCATTTATCAGTGTTTTGGAGAGAGAAAGACGCTTTTCCTCGATGTATTTTGCCGGGGTAATTGCGAGATGTTCACTGAACAATCTATAAAGAGAAGAACGACTTATGTAGAACTTTTTAACGATGTTCTCAGTGTTGCAGTTTGCCGAAAGGTTTTCGTCTATAAAAAGCAGGATTTCTCCCAGGAGATCGGGAACATTTGTGCTATTTTTATTGCTTTTGTTGCGATTTATGATTTCAAAAACAGAGTAAAGACTTGCAAGAAAACTTGCCGAGTCCATCGTGTTTGCATCGGAGTGTTTGTATAGATTGTCCCAATGAGAAAATAGACTTTCTTTATCAGATGAGTTCATTGTTATAAGATTATTATGTCCCTTTTCTCTTTCAAAAAAAAGTTGTGTAATATCGCTACATATATCATTTGCGTCAAACCACATGCAGTAGCATTTGTGAATGCTTGTGGAATTGTATACGCAGTGATGCATTTCATGCGGTTTAGTGATTATTACATCACCGCTTTTTAGTGGATACAAGGTACTTTCTACAAGAAATGAAACATCACCTGAAATATTTACATATATTTCACTACAGTTGTGAATATGGGCAGGTTCGACCCTTGTTTCACCTTCTTTGTAACATATGGGCAATTTAAGACCTATGTCACTGAGTAATAAATTCATATTATTAGTTTTTTTTAATTTGATTTCAGTATTCATAAGAAGCTCCTCCATAATTGAGACGATTTTTATGTTTTATGGAATAAATCTCTATATAATATTAATTTTGTGTGTGATACTATAATATTACCACAATCGAGTTGGAATGTAAACTCTTTTTATTATAAATTGGAGGAACTTATGAATTACGAGCAGACACCTGTAGCAGTATTGTTTGTTGTAACTGTTTTATCTTATTTTGGTGTATGTTTTTCAAAAGCATATTTCAGCAAACAGATAACAAGCAATACGAAAGATTATAATCTTTTTAATTTTATTGTAAGTGTGATATGCGCATTTGTGATTTTTTGTTTGGGTAATTTTGACACAAAAATATCTTTTTACACCTTCACTCTTGCTTTGATATTTGGAATCATAACAATGATATATTCTATACTTTATAGTATAGCCGTCAATATCGGCACATTCTCTTACACTACAATAATTAATTCATCTTCAACGATGATAACCGCACTTTCCGGATATTTTTTTTGGGGTGAGAGTCTCACAATTGCAAAAATTGTTGGCGTAATTATGATGTTTGTATGCTATATGCTTTCCAACAGTAAAGATGAATGTAAAGAAAAACTTAACGCAAAGTGGTTTGTAGTATGCATTTTTATGGCGCTGACATTATCGGTATTGGGATTGTGTCAGAAAACCCACCAGGAATCTCTGTACAAACAAGAATATACAATGTTTCTCGTTGTTTCTTTTATGGTGTCAGCTATTGTATCTTTTGTAATGTACTTTGTTGATTCTCATAATGTTGGCTTCTATGGCTTTGAGAATAAGAACGCAATGCCAAAGAAAAAATTTGTAATTACCATAGTATCAATTTTTATTGTAAATGCAGTGTTTTTGGGATTTAATAATGGGATAAATTTGTATCTTACCGGAGTTGTTGACAGTGCGGTCTTTTTCCCAATTACCAGTGGTGCCAGCATAATGCTTAATCTTTTAGCTTCACTTATATTTTTCAAAGAAAAGTTGTCTGTCAGACAATGGATCGGTTTGGCATTTGGGGTAGCATCTGTAATGTTACTATGCATATAAGGGAATAGGAGGTATATATTTATGAAAATCAAATTTTGGGGAACAGCGGCAGGACTTGCCGAAAAAGGCAGATACTGTACAAGTGTGCTTATAGAGACAGGCGGGAATTATTATATTCTCGATTTTGGAGCACCGGTTGAATATTTGATAGCAAATGATGGAATCGATATGTCAAAAATCAAAGCGGGATTCATAACACATATGCATCCTGACCACGTTGATTCTCTCATATCTTTTTCAAAACTCTATGCCCAGTTCACAAATTTCATATATGCTCCTGCATCTGTAGACGTTTTTATGCCTGCAGGAATTGATGGGTTTAAAGCCTGGCTTGAGGCATTAAATCTTCCTATGTCTGACAGAATGACAATAACCAAAATAAAAGAAGGAACATTCTACGATGACGGCAATCTCAAGGTTACAGCAATCCCCACAGAGCATATGAAAGCACTCGGTCAGCCCACCTATGCTTTTGTTTTTGAAGCAGAAGGAAAAAAGGTACTTTTCACAGGGGATTTGACAGACGATTTTCACGACTTCCCCATAGGTGACCACTACGACCTTATAGTGTGCGAACTTGCTCACGGTGAGGTTAAATCAGTTGAAAAATGTGTAACCGAATCTGACTGTGACAGAGTCATATTCTATCATATGACCACAGACCCATTTATTTTAGGAAAACTCGGGGTAGACAGAACAAAAACCCTTAAAGATGCAAGCAAAAACTTTGATTTCACTTGTGAATTTGCATATGACGGATACGAAACAGAGGTGTGATAAATGACAATAGCAAATGAAAAAATGAGATTTGAAATAAATGAAATAGGTGCAATGACCGCACTTTTCTTAAATGACGATAAATATGAGGCGAATTTCGCCCTTTCGTCAAAGGACGAACCATGGGTTCCTGAAAACAAACAATGGGGACTTGGGTTTATAACATCGGGATTTAATCGTATTCAGATAGAAACTTGTGTTGAAAAAACTTTTGATGAAAACAAAATGTCTGCAACATATCTTTTAGAATACACAGACACCCGCAGTGCTTGTGTATGGGATGGAGATATTGAAAAAAGTAAACGAGACAGAAAGGTGTATGTGACTGTCACAAGGGAACTCAAAGAAGACGGTCTCTATGAAACAATAGAAATCAAAAATGAAAGTAAAAAATATATCATTCTTGATGAAGTGGGACTCTATTCTTCTTTCAGAGATACATACGCAACGGGAGAAAATGTTTTGCACACTCACATAAATCAGCACATCTGCACCTCGGGTGACCTTTGCTATATCGAAGCCCAAAGGCAGAGTAACGTCGGAAAAAATCTTGCTCTCATAACTTTGGAAGGGAATTTTTCAACCTACCATCTTGAAGAGCAGAACACATCAAATCACAGAGGCGTAATTGCCCTTGTTTCAAAAGATATAAGAATTCCGTCAGGAAAATCACACATATTCAAAAGAGTCATAACCGAATATGACAACAGAGATGATTTTGAAGAAAAACTGTGTGCCTACACAGGCTATCCGGTTCTTGACTATGGATTTATGACCATTGAAAAAGGTGAGACCATATCCATAAAGGTGAAGAATCCCGGAAAACTTTCTTCAATCAGACTCGACGGAGAAACATTAGAAGAGAAAGATGGTAAATATGAATATACACCTTCAGAGACAGGTGTCAAAGAAGGTATAATAAAATATAACGGCAAAATTGCTCGCATTACCTATAAGGTGACGGACACAGTCAGAAAACTTATGGAAAAGAGAGTAAAATTTATAGTTGAAAATCAGCAGATAACAGATCCTGATGATCCGCTCTATGGTGCATATATGCCATTTGATATGGAAAAACAAAAGATTTTCAGAGCCCATGAAGATGCCTATGGCTACTATCATTGTGTTCCCGACCGAAACGAGGTAAGGGAGCGTATGGGAATGGGTGCATTTATTGCTCTTTATTCAAGACTGTATAATGATAAGAAATATCTTCCAAGCCTTGAACTTTACAGAGATTTCATGTTAAAATATATAGTTGACGAAAATTATGATGTGTGGGATTCATACTTAAGACAGGACAGCGAATTTTACTATAACGAAGACATAATTCTCGTTCCCAGAAAACTTGATATGAGATCCCGTGCCCATAACTACACCTTTGCACTTCCTTTCTTTATTCAGATGTATCTTTTAACAGGAGAGGAAATATATTCAAAGACTGCCGTGGGCATAATGAAACGCTATTATGAAATAGCCAAAGAAGGCGGGTTTATGCCCATGCTTTATGAACTCAAACCCGAAACTTTGAATATGGACGATGCTTTTTATGCCGACAGACTTTCAGAAATATTAAAAGGTGAAAAAGATATAGCAGAAAAGACAAGAGATTTGGCAGGGAACTATTTTTCAGGGGAAGTTGCCTATGAACATGGTCATCCTTCCAGTAATCTCAAGTATCTCACACAGTATTATATTTCCACCAAAGATGAAAGTGTGATGGATGCAATAAAAGATGAGGCTCTTCGCACAGATTCATTCAACGGCAATCAGCCACACTTTAATCAGAATGGTGTTCCCATAAGACATTGGGATGCATTCTGGTTTGGAAAATACGAACTTTGGGGTGACACTTTCCCTCATTGGGTGAGTTGTCTTTCAACTTGCGGTTATACAAATTACTATATGATAACAAAAGATGAGGCGTATCTTGATAAGGCAAAGAAAATCTTTATGGCAAATATCGCCCTTATTCAAAAAGACGGTTCTGCCTACAATTCCTACATATTTAACGAAAAATCTCACGGCAGACCTGCCGGAAGATATGATGCTCTTGCAAGCGATCAGGACTGGATTTTCTACTACTATCTCCAATATTGCGAACAGGGAGTTTTTGAACTCTGAAAATAAAAAGGAGGCGGAAATATGAGAAAAAACACTTTGCACAAAATGATTTCATTTATGTGTGCTTTCTTTCTTGCGCTTTCCGCCAACTTTTCAACTGTTACAACACATGCAAAAGATGAGGTGAATACACCCATGACAAACGGAACAATCATAATTGAAGCAGAAGATATGGCGTATGAATCCACAATGCGCCTTATAGATGATTCCAAGGCATCAGGCATGAAAGCCATGAAGGTGTATGGACTATACACTCCACAGGCGGACCGCACAAGTCCAAGCCTTTCAGATAGCCCGGATTTGAGTCTTACTTTTACATCAGACACATCCAAAACCGTATACTTCTGGATGAGAGCGAAAATGCCAAACGGAAGTTCTGATTCTTTTTTCTATTCTGTGAAAGGGGCAAACTACAGAGTAAAGCATTTAAGCAGTGAACTTTATGATTCATCTGAATATCACTGGATATATGTCACATCCTTTGAAACTTTTTCAGAAGGTGACTTGGTTGATTTTAAGATTCAATACAGAGAACCAAATTTAATCTTTGATAAGTTTGTTTTAACAGATGACATAACTTTTGATCCCAAAAATATTGATGATGTTCCCATGGGAGAGTGGAGAGATTATTCCTCTCTATATCCTCTTCCCGAAATAAAACCAATAGACGGACATCCCAGACTCCTCTTTACCAAAAATGACATAGAAAGAATTGTGAAAAATGCATCTCACCCTGAAATGAAAAGTGTGTTTGATGCAACAAGTGCATATGCAGACTCTTCTGTCACAGGAATTCTTGACACCTCAAAAACCAAGAATTATAACGAG
This sequence comes from Clostridia bacterium, assembly GCA_045654685.1. Lineage (GTDB taxonomy): Bacteria > Bacillota > Clostridia > UMGS1810 > UMGS1810 > RGIG1828. The sequence continues at coordinate 13,877 of JAZONV010000004.1, forward strand.
GGAATGCTACGGATCATATGTGCAAAAGCATTCTATTACGCTCTTGGTATACGTGATGAGTCATATGCCCAAAACGCAATAGACAGCATGAAAAACTATCTTGAAACAGTTCGCTTTGACTATTCTCTCGGTGATGAAACCCGAGACATTGGTTTTGTTATGATGACATCTGCCGCGGTTTATGACTGGTGCTATGACAAACTGACAGATAGCGACAAAGAATTTTTCATATACAAAATGAAAGCACTTGCCAAAAACACAGAAGTTGGATATCCGCCAACCAAATTACAATCCATCTTCGGTCATGGCGGAGAGGGAGAAGTTTTAGCATATCCCCTTGCATGCGGAATTGCTGTTTATGATGAAGATAAAGAATTTTATAACCTGAGTGCAGGAAGAGTTTTTTCTGAATTTACAAAGGCGAGAATAATGTGGAACAAATCAGGTGCACATTCTGTGGGCCATGCCTATGGTCTCACCCGTTTTGACTGGGAGAACTTTGCAAATCTTCTTTTCAGAGGAATGGGAATGGAAAATATAATGGGAACAGATGAAGATATCACATCTGTTGCTCATTGGTTTTTGCGTTCACGTCTTCCAAACGGCTCTCATATAAAAATTGGAGATGACTATGCCTGGAGTGCATGGACACCTCGCACATGGTGGAGATGCGCCGATACTTCCTTTGCTTTTGTATCTCATCTCACAGGTGATCCATATATCAGCCAATCATCACTTATTAATGAGTATATTTCGGGCGATACTGTTTTTTATAAGGCAATTGTCCCCGCGCTTCTTCTTGCAAATCCCGAATCGGAAAAAGAATTTTCAGATTCTTTACCCCTTGCCAACAAAACAGATTATCCTCTTTCTTCAATTCAGGCAAGAACAAACTGGAAAATGGGAATAAACTCAAATGCTGCAGTAGCATATTTTGAGGCAAGAGAAAAACAATATAATGACCACGCTCATGCAGACCTTGGGTCTTTTCAGATATATTATAAAGGCTATCTTGCAATCGCCGGAGGCTCCTACAACGGAAAAGACGGCGGATGGGGAACAAGCCACTATTGGAACTACTATACAAGAACAATAGCAAATAACTGTATGACTGTTTTTGACCCCAATGAAAAAACATGGGGAAGTTATGCCAATGACGGCGGTCAGAAACTTTCACCGGATGTATATAAGTATGAAGAATATATAAACACTCCCGATGAGGCAAAAACAGAAGGATTTTACATCGGGCCAAATGATAAAACTCCTGAATTTTCATACATAAAAACCAATCTTACAGGAGCATATGGTGCAAACAAAGTTGAAAATCACCAGAGGTCAATGGTATTTATAGACCTTGAAAACGATAATTATCCTGCATCCGTAATAATTTTTGATAACATAACATCATCGGATAAAACCTTCAAAAAGTCATGGCTTATGAACACAGTTTCAGAACCTGAAATTTCGGGTGTCACATCTGTAGTATCAAGAACAGACAACGGCTACAACGGAAAACTTGTGAATGAAACCCTCCTTCCCCAAAATGTTCAGATTATGGCAGTTGGCGGTGATGGGAAAGATTCATATGTAAACGGCAAAAACTATCCCAATGAAGACCTGAATGACACCTATGATTCAGAACAGGGAAAATGGAGAATAGAAATCTCGCCAAAAGAAGAAAGCAAAAAAGATTTGTTCCTAAATTCAATGTATGTAACAGATTATGATAAAAATCTTCCCAAACTTCCAATGCATAAGGAAGAAACTGATTCTCTCGTGGGTGTTACTGTTATGGACAGGGCAGTATATTTTTCAAAAGACAAAAATTTGTCCGATAACATAAGCATTGTTTTAAGAAACAACGGGTACGAAGTGGTAAAATGTCTTGTTACAGATGCTGAACCGGGAATCTGGAAGGTGACATCATCTGATGGTACATATAAAATATACGAGGCGGATTCTGAAGAAAAGACTCTATACTTCAGAGCAAAACCCGGCGCCTATACTTTGACAAAACAGACGGGCGGTCAGGTGAGCCAAGAAGAATATCTTCCAATGGAGAAACCCACCTATGGTGATTTTCTCATATATAGGAAAAGTAACAGTCAGTTTGTTCCGTTGGATGAAGAATGTATCATAGAAAACGGAAAAAAACTTGTACCCATAGAAAGTATCGCAGAAGGTCTTGGCGGAACATTTGAAAGAGAAGGACAATCTTTCACTATCTGCATAAACGGCGAAGAATGTCTGATGACTCTCGGCAAAAGAACAGCAATTTTCAAAGATGGTGAATATGAACTCTCTTTTGCTCCGAAGGAAATAGACGGCGTGATATATGTAAGATCTGAGGATTTGTGGGACACACAATATGATTCAAAGGCATCCATACTCACAATAGATGGCTCCGGAAATCTTGTATCTCCCATATCTTTGAAACAGAATTTGATTCATTCGGGAGAAAAAATGCCATCAGGCACAAATCTTAAATTCAATGTTGAATTTTCGGATGTTGTCCAAAAAAACGTTTCCGATGGCGGAAAAATAAAAGTTTTCCAAAATGGTGAAGAAAAAGAGCTCGAAAATAACAATGTGATTTTTGAAATTAATGATGGTGTAAACAGCTTCAGAGCAATTGTTTATGATAAAGACGGAATTGTAAAAGGAAAATCAGAGGAATTTTTAGTATACGGTATAGGCTTTGTGCCAAACAACAGTCTTCCCGGCTATGTTTCCGATTTTGACAAAAAATCTGTTGGCTGGTTTGACAGTAGTGCCAATTATTCAAGCAGAAATTATTCTGATCCGGATACAAACCGAAATCAGGGTAGAGTTGCATACGGTAAATGGAACAAAGGCAGCAGCGGCTCCCCAAAATATTCCAGCGGAAAAGCTTTTTCGGTAACGAATCCCTTAAGTGTTTCTCAAGGACGGTTCTTTGAAGCATCAGCAGACATTAAGACCAATTCAGCCACAAACAAAAAAACTTTTCATTTGTTTAATTTTACTTTTAACAAACAAAATCCCATAACGGATGTTTCCATGGAAGGATTTGGACTTGGGATAATGGTAAATGACAAAGGTAAAATTTGTTGCTACAGTGAAAAACTCGGCACAACAGATATTGATGCTGATTTAAATAATTGGCATAACTATAAAATAATTTTTGACACAAACCCCGGCGGAACACCAAAAGGATATTATTACATTGATAATATTTTGATATATGTGAACAGGGCGGCAAGCAGTAATATCCGTGCAATTCAGAGCATCGATATATCGGCGGTTCCCGATGGTATAAACGATACTGAACTATATATCGATAATTTAACATTAAGAACTTTTGATGAATCATCTTTTGCTTCTTTGCCATCATGTGTAAGAATATATAATGCAGATAACGAGATTTTTTCAAAATCCGAAATTGACACATCAAAACCTCTTATTGTCAGAGGATTTGCAGATATACAGTCCGGTGAAAATAAAGCATATGCATTTGTTACTGTGAAACATAAGGGAGATCTTGTTTGTGTATATGGAGACGAGGTTAAAAATGATGAGGAAATGTCAAATTTTGAAATAACAATGACAAACCTTCCCAAGGACATAAAAAACGGTGATTATGAACTTATGCTGTATGTATGGGAAAATAATACAAAGCCATACACCAAAAAATATGAACTCTTAAGATGAAATCCTGCAAATCAGTATGTTTCGACCTTCTCCCACAGATGATACCGGCTATAGCGGTGAGGTTGTAACAAAAGAAAAAGTCAGAGAAATATGTACTGTAGAGGGTGCTCATCCCAATGACCTTGGTTTTTGGCGAATTGCCTCTCACATATACGAACACTTCGGCAAAATTGATAAGAAATTTTTATAATAAAACATAGAAAAATCCAAGAAAGGAAACAAACAATATGAAAAAAATATTTATATGTCTTCTGGTTTTAATATGTATATTATCATATACAGCCTCCGCACAGATTAATGTGACGGTTACCGATTCTGTAAATAATAAAGTGTGTATATCGGGAGACGCCTCGAAAGGGGAGGAAGTTACTCTCGTTGTTTTGGGAGACGGTATGACAGAAACCGACCTCAAAGGCGGAGTACAAGGAGCACTTGTATATGGAAGAAGTGCAGTTGCCACATCAGATGGCTATGCATTTGATTTTACTATGAACACACCTTTGGGCGGTGACGGATTTACTGCCATTGTTTCAAAAGGCGGACAAAAGGAAAGCAAAGTTTTCACTTTCTATTCCGATACTCAAAAACGTACATTCATATCGGGACTAAACACAGGTGACATAACCGCAGATGATGTTGAAACCGCACTTTCCATGTTCAACATGAAAGATGATGAACTGACACTTGGTGCAGATTATGAAAAAATATCAGAAATTCTTCAAGGAATCCGTGATGAAGATGATTTCACACATGACACAAATGAGTTTTCAAAAAAACTAAAGCAGGCAACTGTCATCAATGCACTAAATAATGGTGACGAAACCGTATTTTCAGAGGATTCGGAATTCCTTTTTGGAGAAGAATTCAATCTGTCAGAACTTGATGAATATGACGACTATGAATTCATAAATGAACCCGGAAAAGAAAACATGAAAAAAGCTCTTTTGTCAAAAGACATAAAAAGCACCGGGGATCTTTTGGAAATCTTCAAAAGCAATATATATCTTGAAGTTCTTACAAGTTACTACATGGACGGCTCCGCCCACGTTAAGACATATTTGGAAAAATATAAATCAGCCTATGAAGAGGCAGGATTCAAATTAAATCTTTTAAAAGACTTGAAAACACAGGACAAAAACAAAGTGTATTCAGAGGTTGCACAATCCGATGAAAAAACACTTTCCTCACTTGCTCAAATCTTCAATAAAAAAGCAAAATCCTTTCAGGAAACATCATCCTCCGGCGGAGGCGGCGGTGGTGGTGGCGGTGGCGGAAGCCACTCTGTCATGACAGATTCCACCGATACCAACATGAACATACCCCTTCAAAATACTCCCACATCATCTGATTTGCAGGAAAATGCAGGATCAACATATAACGATGTGAGCATGGATTTTTGGGCTTACGAATACATCAGCGCTCTTTCTGAAAAAGGGATAATCAACGGAAAAGGCAATGGAACTTTTGCTCCCTTTGATATGGTGAAAAGAAGTGAGTTTGTAAAAATGATAGTTCTTGCACTTGAAATGACACCTGATGCATCTCTTTGCACATTCTCGGATATGACAGATTCATGGGCAAAACCCTATGTTGGAGTTGCGGTTAAAGCAGGATTTGTATCAGGAATCAGCCAAACAGAGTTTGCACCTGATTTGGAAATCAACCGTGAGCAAGCCTCTGCAATTGTTGCAAGAGCACTAAAACTTGAAGCACCCGAAGTTGCAAATGTTTTTACGGATGATAAGGATATAAGCGACTATGCAAAAGATTATGTATATGCTCTGCGTGCAAAAGGAATAATTGACGGAAGAGCATCCGATGCAGGCTTTGCTCCGAAAGACGGACTTTCAAGAGCGGAAGCGGCAAAAATAATATATCTTATGATTCAGTAAATAACCGATAGATTTTTATGTAAGGAGGAATGACGAATGATAAAAAAATTAATTACACTCATTTTGTGTATAACTTTTGTTGTTTCAAATATTTCGGTTGTATTTGCTGATGTGAATGAAACAGAAATCCCACAGGGGAATAATATAGCCTTTTTAAAGGCAATAGGCTTTATAGATGAGGAAGTATCGGGAAATGATAACTTCACAAGAGGAGAACTTGCAAAACTTGTGACAAAAATTCTTCTCTATTCAATTCCAAATGTTGAGGAATCAGAAGTTGAGTGTATCTTTTCTGATGTTAATTCAGAATATGCCCCCTATGTTATGACCGCAGTAAACTACGGAATATTAAACGGCGTTGGCAACGGACTTTTCATGCCCGGCGAAAATGTGACCTATGCACAGCTCATAAAAACCATGGTTTCTCTTCTTGGCAGAGATGAGGAAGCAAAAGCAAAAGGCGGATATCCCACAGGCTATATGGCGGTTGCAATAGAAGAAGACATAACACGCTATGCACCATCAGATATAAATGCTCCCATAAATGTGAACGCGGTTGCAACAGTTCTTAAACAGATGGTTAATTCATCTTTGGTATATGTGGACAACAACGGTGATATTGTGGACTACAATTCTTCATATCTTTGGCACTATTGCTCCATAAAGCATGTAAGCGATATTTTAGAAAGCGTGAGAGGCGTTTCCATATATTCGGAAAATGCAGATTATGATGTTGTAATTGTAGACGGAGAAAAATATAAAATTCCCGACGATTCCATGGTAAATCCTCAAATGCTCGGAAAAAGAGTAGATGTGTTTTACAAAGAAATAAATGGTATAAACACAGTTCTCTATATAGAAGAAAGTATTGACGGCAATTTTATCCTTGATGCAAAGGAAATAGAAAATGCATCTTCAAAAGGATATACATATTATGACGGAAAAAGAGAAAGACTTCTTACTCTTGATTCATCATGCATAATTCTCTATAACAACAAGGTTTTAGGAAACTATACATCAAGCGACCTTAACCCCTTTAACAATTCAACAAAAGACGGAAACGTTCTTTTTGTTGATTCCGATTCTGACAGAGACTATGACCTTGTAAAGATTACCGCCTATGATTCATATGTGGTATCAGATGTTCAAAAAGGTATTGCTTTTTCAAAGAGCAGAAAATTCTCTGTTGACCTTACCAAACTTGAAGACAATACAGTTGTAAACATTTTGTCAGAGCCTATAGACATTGAAACAATCGAGGCAGGGGACATTTTGAACGTTCTTTCTGACAAAAGCGGAAATATAACCGAAATAATTGTTACAATAGACAATTTTTCCGGGGTGATTGATGCCATAACATATAACAGAAACATTCCCGAAACCATAGAGGTTTCAGGAAAGATTTTTGAATGTTCACCTTCTCTTTCATTGTCAGCAAATCTTGGGGATTTAAAAGTGAGCGAAGGGCTCAAAATGTATTTTAACCCCGAGGGAAGAATATGCGAAATAGATTCAAAAGGATTTGCTACACTTCAGACTGCATATCTCATAGATGCAAAAGCTCAAAATGCAATGGATACAAAAATGACTGCAAAGCTTTTAACATCAGGCGGTGAAATAAAGGTTATCAATTTTGCTAAAAAAGTATCTGTAACAGTTGGTGACACCGATGAGGGAACAAAATCCTCATCTGATGCCATAGCATATGCAGGCAAGGTGGATGGCAGAGTGAAACGTCAACCCATACATTATGCTTTAAATTCATCAGGAGAAATTTCACAGATTACATATCCTGACTTTGATGCAGAAATTGACGAAGACGGATTCTATCAATATCCCGATTTCGACGGTGAAACAGACCTTTCTTCATACTACTACAGAGCAACCCCTAAAAGTTTTGGTGCAAAACTTCTGATGGGCAACAACACAATTGTTTTGAGAGTTGCAGAAGAATCTTCAAGAGATGACGATGACCTCTATTGTCTTTCATCTCCTTTGGATTTTCTCACAGGAAACGTAAATCTTAAACTTGAAGCCTATGGCCACGTTGGAAATAATCCAATGGCAGACATTATGATAGTTCGTGTAAATAAAGATAATGCCTATCGCATAAATGCACAGGGACAGATATTCACCGTAAAATCCGTAACAAACGGGCTCGATGCCGATGGGGAAGAAATTGCAAAGCTCACGGTTATCGGACAAAATTCGGAAATAGAACTCAAAGCAGACCCCCTTGCAGTAAGAGGACTTATTGCAGGCGATGTCATAAGATATGCCCAGGACGAAACTTCAATTGTAAAAACAATTGAGAAAATATTCTCCTATGAGAATATGTCACTTGTGAATCTTGCAAATCCGTCTCAAGCTTCTGTTTCGGCAGGGTCAAGATTTTTATATGGTACTGTTGTATATGCAGATGAAAATTCATTTACTGTAAGAATAGGTACAGGTGACAGCGCAACATATGAAAGTTATCCCGCAGCAGGTTTCAAAAAAGTAGTTGTAGACTCATCCGGCAGAAAAACAGATGTGTATATGGGAAGTTCAGAACTTCTTCTTGGCGAAAATGACTATGGCTCTCTTGCTTCAAAAGTTCTGATTCACACATCATCACTTGATTCGGAAAGTCTTATAATATTCAAATAAGGAGGGAGAAAGTTATGAAAAAAATGTCGAAAATCATTTCAATAATATGTGCAATAGCCATATTTATGTCCGTGCCTGCAGGCGCTGCGGAAAAAGTGTATAATGAAAATCTTGATCTCCCTCAGGCAGGAACACGAAGCATGAAGGACGGAACCATCATTTTTGAAGCAGAAGATATGATGTATGAAAAAACCATGCTTTTGCAAAATGATAAGGAAGCATCAGGCGGAAAGGTTATGAGAGTATGGGGAAAATATACTCCTCAGGCAGACCGTTCATTGGCAGAACCAGGTGACCCTGCAGATTTATATATGGACTTTGTATCAGACACTTCTGACCCCGTATATCTCTGGTTCAGAGTAAAGGTGCCAAATTCAGGTTCAAACTCCTTTTTCTACAGACTCAATAACAGTTCCTACATTGCAAAGCATCCCACCGAAAGCCCTGATTATCAATGGGTGTTCATTTCATCCTTTGAAATTCTTGAAAAAGGTGAGGGTGCAAGACTTGACATTCAATACAGAGAACCCAACGTGATATTTGACAAAATCCTCATTACTACCGACATGGATTTTGTTCCCGTTGAAATAAATGATGAGCCCACAGGGGAGTCAAAGGACTATTCAGGAATCTATCCAACACCTGAAATAACACCTGTGCAGGGTCATCCCAGAGTTTTCTTCACAAAAGAAGATATTCCGGGAATCATCAAAAATCTCGAACACCCCGACATGAAGGAAATGTATGAGCGAACAGCCATACAGGCAGACGAGAAACTTGATGCAAAACTTAGCAAAGAACTCAAAAGAAATTATAACGCAGGAATGCTTCCAAAAATTGCCACGAGGGCGATTTTCTATGCTTTAGGTCTTCGTGATAAGACACATGGAAGAGAAACTGTGCAAAATGCTCTGGACTATCTTGAAACAGTTCGTTTTGACCTTTCTCTTGGTGACGAAACAAGAGTAATAGGTCAGACAATGATGATGGGGGCAGTTGTATATGACTGGTGCTATGACCTTTTGACAGATGAAGAAAAGGCATTCATCATAAAGCGTATGAAGATACTTGCAAAGCAAACAGAAGTTGGCTATCCACCGGTGGGCGGTCAGTCAATTTTCGGACACGCCAGCGAAGGTGAAGTTTTTGCATATCCGCTTGTTTGCGGAATTGCTGTCTATGATGAAGATCCCGAAATGTATAACCTTGCTGCAGGAAGAATTCTCTCCGAGATGGCACCTGCCAGAGTAATGTGGAACAAAACAGGAGCCCATTCTCTTGGCTATTCCTACGGAATCACAAGATTTGACTGGGAAACAATGGCAAACCTTCTCTATATGGGTATGGATAGCGGAAGCATAATGGGAGACAGCGAAGATTTTGCAGAGGTGTCAAAATGGTTTATGTATTCACGTCTTCCCAATGGTGCAAGTCTGAAAATTGCCGATGACTATGTGTGGCCCGCAAGAACACCACGTACATGGTGGCCAACACCTTCCACAAGTTTCGCATTTGCATCTGCCATTACAGATGACCCATATGTTAAGCAGGCATCAATGGTTGAAAAATTCATATCAGGATATGAAACAACATACAAATCAATCGTTCCCGATATTCTTCTTGCAAATCCCGAAATTGACGGAAAACATCTTGACACTCTTCCTCTTGCAAGAAGAACCACCTATCCTCTTTCCTCAATTCAGGCAAGAACAAACTGGAATCTCGGAATGGATTCAAACTCTGCCATTGCCTATTTTGAAGCAAGAGAAAAACAATATTCCGACCATGCTCACGCTGACCTTGGAACATTCCAGATTTATTACAAAGGTTATCTTGCAATAAACGGCGGTTCCTATGGTGGTACCACAGGCGGCTGGGGAACAAATCACTATTGGAACTATTCCACAAGAACAATATCTCACAATGGTATGATAGTTTTTGATAATAACGAAACCACCTGGGGCTCATCAAGAGCAAATGACGGTGGACAGAAACTGTCTGATGATATTTATCTTCTTGAAGAATATATGGCAAAGGAAGACGAAGCAAAAACAGAAGCCTGGTATATCGGTCCAAATGAAGAAACACCTGAATTTTCATTCATTAAAACAAATCTTACCAATGCTTACGGCGGAGATAAGGTTTCAAATCACGAAAGATCAATGGTGTTTATGGATCTTAATAACGACGATTATCCTGCGGCTGTGGTTGTATTTGATGATTTAACATCCACAAACAAAAATTTTGAAAAGAAATGGATAATGAACACAGTTTTAGAGCCGGAAATTTCAGAAGACATAACAACAGTTATAAGAAATGATAACGGCTACAACGGAAAACTTGTAAATAAAACTCATCTTCCGGAAAATCCTATGATCACAACTGTGGGCGGAGAAGGTAAGGAATCCTTTGTAAACGGAGTAAACTATCCAAATGCCGACAGACCAAACACCGATTCCGAACAAGGCTCATGGAGATTTGAAGTGTCACCACAATCAAAGAAAACAAGAGATATTTTCCTCAATTCAATGTATGTGACAGATTATGACAGAAACTTGCCCGAACTTCCAATGTATAAGGATGAAACATCGGCATTAGCAGGTGTAACCATCATGGACAGATCGGTATATTTCTCAAAGGAAAAACAAATAAAATCTGCCCAGACAATAACCCTAAAAGACAATGGCTATGAAGAGGTAAAATGTCTTGTGACAGACATTCAGCCGGGACTTTGGAGGGTTAGTGCACAGGATGGAAGCTTTAAGACCTACATGGTAGATGAAGAGGAAAATACTCTCTATTTCAGAGCATCTCCCGGAACTGTCACAATCTCCAAACTTTCATCAGGCGAACCGGACTACATCGCCTATGAAAAGATGAATAAGCCTTCATATGGTGATTTTCTCATATACAATCCCGATGAAATCCTCTTTAACACCCTTTCTTCTCCCACGATTGTAAAGGACGGAAAAAAGCTTGTTCCGGCAAAATCTCTTTTTGAAACCTACGGAGCACAAGCAACCGAGACAAACGGCACAGTCAATGCCATATTGTCTGATGAGACATATGTTATAGCCAATAATAATCCCTATGCATATGTAAACGGAAAGGAAGTTCTTCTTTCTCATATTCCTGAAATCATAAACGGATGTCTCTATGTTAATGCAGAGGATTTGCCATGTTTCACAGTTTCCTATGATAAGGCAGCCAAAATTCTTTCTGTTAAACTCAAAAAGTTTGAGAGTTATGGAAAAGAGGGCATATCTTCCTACATAGTACCTGTGAAAATCACAACTTCCTATGGAAGTGACAATGGAAAAGAATACCTTTGCGACGGTGATTTTTCAAGCTTTTGGAAAACAGAGGGTATAGGCAGATATGCAACTTTGGAACTCGATTCACTTTCTTCCATAGGCAGTGTTATAATCTCATTTGCAGATGATAATGCACTTTCATCATTCTATGATGTGGAAATAAGTACTGATGGCTACACCTATAAAAAAGTAGCATCAGGAAGCACAACTGAAAGACTTCACACGATAGAACTTCCAATTGGAACCAAAGCAAAATATATCCGTTTCAAAGGTAACGGAAGTATGCTTGGACGACAAAATCATATTGGAGAAATAATTTTAGTCAGAGGAGGAGAATAAAATGAAAAAATTAATTAGCATACTCATAATTTTCAGCATAATATCAGTTGCTGTACCTTTCTCTTCTTTTGCGGATGATTCTCTGTATGAGGAAGATGTATATTATCATGTAGACTTTGACGAAGGCGGTTCTGCATCTTTCTGGACAGGCGGAAAAGTTACAGATGACACACTCCCTCACAGAAGTTACGGCAGACTCATAGATGACAGCGATAGTGTCAGAAAAGCCGTGTCCGGTGTGACAAAATTCGGTCCTGATGAAACAGGAAGCGGAAAGGCAGAAAAGTTTTTATACAGTTTTGATGCCAAATGGGTTGGAAATCTCCCCCAAAGCAAATCCCAACTTTTTGAAATTAACTATTACAAACCAAACGGAAGCGATGACTGGTATCATCCCATGTACATAAATGCCGATGGAACAGTTACTGATGCATCGGGAAATACCGTTGATTCGCTGACACTTTCCCTTGACAAGTGGTATAATTTTTCATTTGAAATGACATTTTCTCAAAATGAAAACTATACTCTCTTCACAAACATAACGGTAACCGATGAAGAAACCGGAGAAGAATATATAATTGCCACAGACCTTGGAAGAAACAATGTTGTATCTCTCATGAACAAACTTGTTGTATTCAGAAAAGGCATGGGCTCAGGCTCTGGTGCATATCTGTATGTTGATAATATGAAATGGTCACGTTTCTATATTCCCGAACCTGAGTTCACGTTTGAATGGGTAGGGGATACAACGGAAGTTCTTCCTGCCGGAGGAAAAGTAAGATTCAAATATATGGCAAAACATTGTCAGAGTATCTTCAATGACGGCGGCGGTGTACAACTTTACAGAAACGGCGAACCAACAGGTGATCTTTTGACCGATGAAGAAGGTTTTATAGATGTTACAATCAACGAAGGTCAGAACGATATTACCGCAAAACTTGTGGATTCATATTTTGAATCCGTGATGTCGGGCGCACAATATAGCCTGAAAGGAATTTCTCTCACGCCAAATACCCACACTCCCGGATTTAAAGCTGATTTTGACACAGATACAAGAGGCGCGTTTAATGATTCTGCAACAAAAAAAGAATATGGTGTGGACTCTACTGATGGTGATTGGAATGATGGAAAAATTGCTCATGGTCAATGGCCTGCATCTTACACAGGTAATGTTTCCTATTCATCAGGCAGACCTTTCACGGTTTCAGGTGCGGTGAACATAAAACAGGGAAGATATTTTGAAGTCTCTGCAGACGTAAAGTCAAATTCTCCCACCGATATAAAAACTATCAACATTCTATCCTTTACCTTCAACAAAACCAACCCGATAGTCGATCTTAGTGCCGAAGGATGGGGAACAGGTATGAGCATCCTTTCCACAGGTGAGATAGCATGCTACGGAACATCATATAACACAGGGATTTATGCAGACCTTGAAAACTGGCATAACTACAAAATTATCTATGACACAAATCCCGGCGGAACACCCATAGGATACTATTTCATAGATGATGTTCTCATTCATGTTCGGACCAATGCAAGTTCCAACATAAGAGCGCTTCAGGGGCTCGATATTGTTCTTGCGTGTGATGGCGAAAATGTTACCGATATGTATCTTGACAATGTCACTTTAAAAACCTATGATGAAGCATTTGATGCATATCTTGACATTGATGATGCAGATATAAATGAAGTTCCCTATGAAAATGTTTCCCCAAAAATCATATTCTCACTTGATATGGATGAAGGCACCTTTGATAATATGATTTTAAAAACAAAAGGTGGAGCAGAGATTGAGTTTTCGGGAACATATGATTCATCGGACAAAAGTTATACATTTTCAAATCTCAATCTTTCCCCCAACACAGAATATGTTATCGATCTGACACAGGTAAGAACAACAGATGGAGCAGACGGGAAAGATGTTCTTACATTCACAACCCAAAAAGCACCTTTTTCCATAAGAGAAGCAAGAGAAAACTCAACAGGTATTGTTGTTACATTAAACAACAGAAATTCAGAAGAAAAAAGTGCCATACTCATTGCGGGATATTATGACGCGGATACTCTCCATAGTGTTGGTGCAAGAGAAGTTACATCAACAAGAAACGGAGAGACACAAAGCTTCACTCTTTCAAAGCCCGATGAGGATGTGTGGATTGAGGTTTACCTTCTCGATTCTGTCACATATGAAGTAATCGACAAACTCATACTTCCCTGAACTATGGACTTTAACATTGGTATGTAAATAATACGGAGGTACATATGAACTTAACTTTAAAACTTACAGGGGATTTTGCTCCCGTTGAAAAAGGGTGTAAAATACTTGAGAAAAGACTTGGAATAAGTTTTGCAGATTCCGGAATTCCGGTTTTCGTGAAAAACGAAGGGGATAGTCTTGTTATTTCAAAAACAGAATCCGGCTATTCCATAACCTATTCAAACCTCACAGAGTTTTTCAGAGGCCTTGGTATCCTTTGTGACGGAATTAAAAACGATTTAGACTTTGAAGTTACAGAGAAAAAACGTTTTGATACCTGCGGAATTATGTATGATGTTTCGGTAGGTGCGGTATACAAGGTTGAAACTGCAAAAAATCTCATGGAGCAGATGGCTATCATGGGACTCAATATGATGATGCTTTATTCAGAGGATATATATGAAATGGAAAAATATCCGAAATTCGGATATTTAAGAGGAGCATATACCTCCGATGAAATCAAAGAAATGGACGAATATGCAAAGATTTTCGGCATAGAGCTTTGCCCATGTATAGAAGCCTTCGGACATCTCGAAGCAGTACTCAAATGGCCCGAATTTTCTCACATGGCAGATAACGGCGCCGTTCTTATGGCAGGCGAAGATTCAACCTATGAATTCATTGAAGAAATGATTAAAACCTGTGCCCAAAACTACACAAGCAGAAATATTCACATCGGCTTTGATGAAACCTATGGCACAGGTCTTGGAAAATATCTTCTGAAAAACGGCTACAGACCTTTGGCAGATATTTTCTTTGAGCATCTTGCAAGAGTGTGCGAAATTGCAAAAAAATATGGTTTCAAACCAATGATGTGGAATGATATGATATTCAAACTTGACGGCACACAGAGTTTTCTCATTGAAGACACAGAAAAACTCGGTGTTTCGGAAAGTCTCTACAAAAGATATCCCGAAAATATCAATCTTGTGTATTATAACTACGGCGGAGCATATGGACTTGACAACAAAAAGGTTACAAGAGCACTTTTGGAACAGACGAAAAAATTTAACCGTCCCATAACTTTCGGTGGTGCAATCTGGACATGGGGACAACTTAGTGCAGGCCTTAATAAGACCTATATTTCAACCAAAGTTCAACTTGACCTTTGTGAAGAATTTGGTGTAAAAAGAGCCTTTGCCTGTGTTTGGGATACTTTGCAGCATCAGACAAATCTCTACACAGCAATTCCCGGACTTCAGATTTGGGCAGAGATGATGTATCATAAAGATGCAGATATGGACTATATCTGGGAAAGATTTGAAGCCTGCACAGGCTATGATAAGGAAGCGTGGAAACTTCTTTATCCCGATGACTTTTCAGATGAGGATATGGAAAAATATTCAAATCCTGCAGCCTACTGCATAAATTCATCCTATCAGCATCTTTATAACGATATTCTGACAGGTATGCTTGATAAAACCCTTTCAGGCTATGATTTCAAATCCCGCTACAAAACTTTCCTTGACCAAATCAAAAAGGTTGACGCAGGGGATATGAAGCCTCTCTTTGAAAGATATAAGGCACTTTATGAACTTTTGTATGTTAAATGCGATTTGGGAATAAATTTAAGACAAGTATATAAAAATGGTGATAAAAAAGAACTCAAAAAACTTCTTTCAGACCTTAAAAAACTTCCCGAACTTTACGAAAAGTATCATAAGTGCGTGGAAAACGATTGGTATGAACTCAACAAACCTTTTGGCTATTCAGGAATGGATATGCTCCTTGGAACAATCGAGGCAAGAGTAAAAACTGCAATCAGCGTTGTTGAAAAATATCTTGCCGGCACGCTTGATTCAATAGATGAATTTGAGTGCGAGATTGATTACTGGTGCGGAAGCGATAAACCGCTCACAGAACTGGGTGCTCCAACAGGATTTATGAGTACAGCCATACTTCCGGGTAATTTTTAATTAAAGTAAACATATAAAGGAATAAATATACCTCTTCTGACAAATAATAGGAGCAGATAAGATGTTTGATAAACACTTGCCAAAAAAGGAGAGGTATATTTTTTATGTTCAAACACGAAAAACTATTGTTTCATCCGGTAGAAATTGAAAAACCAAACCCCCAGTATGCGGTTCTTTTGCAGGAACAACTCGGAGGCGGAAACGGCGAACTCAAAGCGGCAATGCAATATATGTCACAGAGTTTTCGCATAAAAGACCCTGAAATAAAGGATTTGTTTTTAGACATTGCCGCAGAGGAACTCAGCCATCTTGAAATGATTTCTCAGACAATTAATCTTTTGAACGGCCATGATGTTGATGTGGAAAAAGTTCCTCACGGAGAAATTCAGACTCATGTGCTTTTAGGTCTGAATCCCGGGCTCATAAATGCTTCGGGATATTCCTGGACGGGAGATTATGTAACAGTTACCGGAGATCTTTGTGCAGATCTTCTTTCAAACATTGCATCCGAGCAAAGAGCCAAGGTTGTGTATGAATATCTCTACAGACAAATTGCAGACAAAAAGGTGAGAGAAACAATTGATTTTCTCTTAAATCGCGAGGAAGCGCACAATGCCATGTTCAGAGAAGCATTTAATAAGGTGCAAAACACCGGTTCAAACCGTGATTTTGGCACAACAAAGGCGGCAAAAATGTATTTCAGTATGTCGGAGCCATCGCCAAAAGATTCACCCCTTTCAGGCATTGAGGGGAATAAACCGTCTTTTAACTGAGGGATTTATTGGGTGGCAGGACATATTTTGTCATAAAAGTAAAATCGGTGAGCCGAAGAGGGAATACCTGAAAAATATTATTGTGCAAAATAATTCATAAATTTGACAAATTTGCCCGGCTGTGATATGATATGCATTGTATTTACTAATGAATAAAGGTAGGTAGAACAATGAAAACCGTTATGCTTGTTTTCGGCACACGCCCTGAGGCAATAAAGATGTGCCCCTTGGTTAACGAGTTAAAATCAAGAAAAAATATAAAAACAGTTGTTTGTGTTACAGGTCAGCATCGTCAGATGCTGGATCAGGTACTTGAAGTGTTTGGTGTTGTGCCTGATTATGATTTGTCAATTATGAAAGACAAACAGACTCTCTTTGATATTACAACCAACATATTAAACGGGATAGGAAATGTTCTTGACGAAGCAAAGCCTGATGTGGTTTTGGTTCACGGTGACACTTCAACAACTTTTGTTACCGCCCTTGCGTGCTTCTATAAGCAGATTCCCGTGGGACATGTTGAAGCAGGCCTCAGAACATACAACATCTACAGCCCGTACCCCGAGGAATTTAACCGTCAGGCGGTTTCCATAATTTCAAAATATAACTTTGCTCCCACTCTACTTTCAAAGGAAAATCTTCTGAAAGAAGGAAAAAGTGAAGATTCCATTTTTGTTACCGGAAATACAGCAATAGATGCCCTTAAAACCACCGTAAAGTCAGATTACACCCATCCCGAACTTGAATGGGCATCAGATTCCAGACTCATAATGATAACTGCTCACAGAAGAGAAAACCTTGGTGAACCTATGCACAATATGTTCAGAGCCATAAGACGTGTTATGGATGATCATCCCGATGTAAAGGCGATATATCCCATTCATATGAATCCTGTTGTGAGAGCGGCTGCAGATGAGGAACTTGGAGACTGTGACAGAATTCACATCATTGAACCTTTAGAGGTAATAGATTTTCATAACTTCCTTTCAAAAAGTTATATGATTCTGACAGACTCAGGCGGAATTCAGGAAGAAGCACCGTCTCTCGGCAAGCCTGTTTTGGTAATGAGAGACACCACAGAGCGTCCTGAAGGTATAAAAGCAGGCACTTTGAAACTTGTTGGAACAGATGAAGAAGTTATTTATGAAAACTTTAAACTTCTTTTGGATGATAAAAATGCATATGATGCAATGAGCAAAGCAAGTAACCCTTATGGTGATGGGTTTGCATCCAAAAGAATTGCAGATATACTTGAAAAAGACTGATAATTTGTATTTGTCTTTTGGGATTTAGAAAATCAAAAACAGAAAAAATAAAAATGGGGATGTAAAATAATTCCCATAAAAAATCGAGGATGAAAAATTCCTCGATTTTTTGTATACAAAAATAGCTGAAACCATAGCGGAATCAGCCACTTTGTGGTATAATTTTAGTATGACCAAATACAAAACTAACCAAGGA
>JAZONV010000005.1:0-34303 GCA_045654685.1 Clostridia bacterium
GGAAACTCTTTCACCATTGCCGTTATATGCATATTGATATATATTTCCATTTGCATTTTCAAACTGTGAAAGTCTGTTCCATACATCATAGGTATATTTTACCACTTCATCATCAATCTGTCCACCTGATTTTTTAGACAGCATATTTCCGTTAGCATCGTAAGTATAACTTTTCACCACTTCAACTGCACCGGAATAGTTTTCAGATGTTCCCGTAAGAGTTTCTCTTTCGGTCAAAAGACGGTTGTTGGCATCATAGGCATATGTAAATCTGTGTGTATTAATATTTCCTATGGAGTAGTTTTCTTCGTCCTGAACAAAGGTGTATGTATAGTTTGCAGGATGCGATATATCCTTGGTGGAAATATTATTTCTCTTGTCAAGGTAATACGGTTACACCATTCCACCTTGACAAGAGAAATTTAGAGTTTCTCTTTTTATTTTTTAAGGAAAGTGTCATCCATCATTGACAATTGTACATTTTAAAAAAATGTGTCTGCCAAACCTGACACAAATGAAAGGACTATAAGAGTGATTACCACCATTGCCTGAAGAATATTTTTTCTTTTGAACAAATACAAAAAGTATGAAAAACCATATGCGAATATAATCATCGATATAACAAAAAATATTGCTTTCATATATAACCTCACTCATATCTGATGTTGGTATGGTCCATATTTTTGATATATGAAAAATATGATTCAAAGTCAAGAAAAAATTTTTTCGTATAATAAAACACATTCATAAAATCAAAACCAAGAGCGGTATATTTTTGTGCCATATCAATCATTTCTTTTTTGTTTTCCGAAATTGAGGAAACATTAACACGTATTTTTTCGTCATCCGGATATATCTTCACTGCTTTTGACGTTTTTCCATATTTTTTTAGGTGATTTGAATACAATTCATAATCCTTATCCGGTGCCCACATAACTCCCCATTTTGTATTATAAAATACAAAAGAATCTGTTTTTATCGCCTCATTTGAAGATACTGAAACAACGGGCAAAGAGGCAGTATAGACCGGATTTTCTACGGAAAATACAAGCTCTGACAAAGTGCACAGAATTTTTTCCCTATGGCCTCTCCATGAAGAATCTATAAATTCTTTCGGACTTTCATCATATGTTTTATCTATACATCCTGAAATAACTTCAGGCGTATCTCCCAATGCAAAACATTTTACCGTTGGACTTATTCTTATATATTTTCGGATAAATGGTAAATCTTTTGAAAAGGATTCGGACAAATATCCGTCATCAAGGAAAAATATTCCAAGATGAGTCAAATCATATTTGCCAAAGGACTCGCCAAATTCCCTCAGAGCCTTTCCAAAGTCGGATGATATTATGGATATTATCTCTCCGCCTTCCTCCGGAGGGGATTCTTCCCCTTTGGATTCAGGTTTTGATATATAGAAAGAGTATTCCGTGCCGCTGTTATGTTTAACGGCAAAACATGCTGTTATGATTTTTGAGGAGCTTACATTTTTTGACTGACTGCATCCCGAAAAACAAATCAACGATAAAATCACAATCAAACAAACTATAGTTTTTTTCATGAATTCACCTCTTTTTCAGTAATTCTTTTTCGGATATATAATATCAGAGGGACAAAAAATGCAAGAACGGAAAGAAATATGTTTGAAAATATATATTCTCTTACGGTCCACCCAAAACCTGAAACAAACCCAAAAAGAACACCAATGAGCAAAACGAGAGGACGAGTGTCTTCAAAACCAAACATATTTTTTAATATTTGTGCACCGGTGATGATACTGTAGGATACAAAAATTGCCGAAAACAGAGTGAAAAGAGAAATAAGAAAAATTTCAAACCTGTGAAATACATCTCCGGAACTACCCGACGAAAAAATTGCCTCAAGGCTGTGGGAATAGAGTTTCCCGACCGGATAAGGAACTGTCAGACTGTATATGAGCAAAATCAGCACCATTATTACATTTGATATGATAACAGTTTTTTTAATACATCTGTATGTGTCACTGCTTCCCTTAAAAAATTCACACATAAAAAGTAAAGGGGCAACAGATGAAAAAATACTGATGAGTATATAATTTGTGAATGTCTTTCTTACCGACACGCCAAATACAGGAAAAAGATTATCTGTGTTCCATCCTCTGAAACTTGCATATATAAGAGTTCCCATAAGAATATAGCCGATAAACAAAATCACATATGAGTGTCTGGACAAAGCCTCTATTCCGAGAAATGCAAGAAACACAGCTGTCAGAGAAACAATTAGTCTTATGTTCTGATGGGACAATACTTCCATGGAAAGTTCCGAAATTTGCGATGCACATATTTTTATGCCGCAAACACATGAAAGCGAGATGAACACAAGAAATGCCGTGGCAACAATATATGCCACAGAAGATCCGAAGGTCTCCTTCATGGCACGGCATGTATTTACATTTCCCCAAATTTTAAAGTAGCATTTTAAAGGTTTGAGCATCAGGAGAGTAATTACAAAACACACAGCAGCATTGGTGACTGAGCCCATTGCCATAAGATTTGCTCCGACACCTGCAAGCACGGTCATTATGGGCACGACGGAATATATGACAGACAGAGCTGTCATTTCCTTCTCTCCGGCTTTGGTTTTCATAGATAATCATCCTTCCTTCATGTAATAATCACTTTGAATCCCCCTGTCAATCCTTTCGGATTGACATCCCCCTTTAGGCAAGGGGGACATTTTGCTACTCTCTTTTGTCTACAGGGTTCAGATATTCCAATGGTTTTGGAGTGATTTGTGTGTGCAGCATTGTGAAAACGGAAAATGCATTTCTTGTTTTGGGAGAAAAAGGAACACATACGGGAACACCAAAGGATTTTGAACCGAGAAATGCACACATCTGAACAGAAAAAAGACATAAAATACCTACGATTCCCAGAAATGCACCTGCAAAAATATAGGCAAAGCGGCTAATTCTGAATGTAAAAGAAATTGAGTATGATGGAATGGCAAAAGAAGCTATTCCGCAGATGGAAACTATGATTATAACTATCGGGCTTACAATTCCTGCAGATACAGCAGATTGTCCGAGAATGAGTCCGCCGACTATTCCAAGAGACGAGCCTATTGCCCCCGGAATTCTCACTCCGGCTTCTTTTATGAGTTCAAATGCAAGTTCCATTATGAGAACCTCTGTCAGCGGGGCAAAGGGAACATTTGCATCCGCACCTGCAAGGGCTATTAACATATCGGTTAATATTGCGCCTGTATGAAATTCTGTCAGAGCAAGAAAAAATGCAGGGGTCAGAAGTGAAAGAATAACTGCAATGATACGAACCAATTTGATAAATATGCTATAGGGAACTCTGAGATATGCATCCTCGGGAGATGACAGAAGATCTGTTATATTTGCAGGCAGGATTATCACTTGCGAACTTCCGTTAAGGCTCAGTGCTACTCTTCCTTCTGCCAGAGACCTTGAAACTTTGTCGGGTCTTTCTGTGGTTATGATATGAGGCATTGGAGAAAATTTGTTTTTTTCAAGATGCTTTTCTATATCAAAAACAGACAAAATGTAATCGTCATCAATTTCCTTGAGACTTCTTCTCACCTGATCAAGAAGTGCCGGATTTACAGTCCCTTCGATATATGCAAGGGAGGCCGGAGTCTGACTTATTTTCCCGAAAAAGAAAGTTTCCATAACAAGATCCGGAGTATTGAGGTTTTTTCTGATTAGTGCCGTATTACACCTCAAAATCTCATTGAACCCCTCGTGAGGTCCCTGCACAACTTCCTCATTGGGAGGAGAATCCACCCCTCTGTGTTCCCATGTTTTCACATCAAATACTGCTCCGTTTTTACATCCGTCAAGAAAAAGACTTGCGTTTCCGATATTAACAGACTGAACAAGAGATTTTATTGATGTCTCCTCTGTAGCCTGCACTTGCGGAATAAGATTGTGTGTGAAAAAACTCATGTCAATATCATCCGGCAAAGTTTCCAGATTATTTTGCATCAGAGGTTCTAAAATAAAGTCATTTATCAAGGTTTTATTTGCAAGTCCGTCTGCAAAAACAATAATACCCTTTATTGTTTTATCACCAGTGGTACAATTGAATTTTCTTAAAATTATATCGCCGTTTTTTTCCAGATGAAACTTCTCTTTTAATAATTTCTCATTATGATTTATATCTGCGGATACCTTTTCGTCTGTATCATCTGCTTTGTTAATTCTATAATCTTTGTCCGAAAAAGTGAGTTCAAAGTCACTTTCGGACTTCATTGGAGAATACGCAAAAATATTTTTCAATCCCATCACCCATGTTTATTATTGTCACCATTTCCGCTTTTATGCAGGAATAATATTTTTTAACAAAGGGAAAGATAGTAATAAAAGGAGATGGTGAAATGCTTTCAAGACAGAATATTGAAAATTACAGACATGCAATAAAGGAAAATATTGGCAGAGAAATAAGCCTGCATGTCAAGCGTGGCAGAAGAGGCGCCACAATCAACAACTGCATAATAGAAAATGCGTATGATGGAATTTTTGTTGTTAAAATTATTGGTGAAAATCTTTTGAGAGAATCGAGAATTTCAATTTGTTATGCAGATTTACTTACAGGAAACGCGCGGGTTGTTATTCCCAAGAAAGAAAAACTTGCATAATTTTACTGTTTTAAAAAAATTTAAAAAAATTAACAAAAACATCTTGAAATTCTTCTTGTAATATTGTATAATATAACCATCCAATCATATATTACGAGGAGGAATTTACAATGGTTAAATTGATTATAGGTAAAAAAGGCTCCGGAAAAACAAAAGCGTTGATAAGCGATGTTCATGATGCTCTCAATGTTGAAAATGGAAATATAGTTTTTATCTGCAACGGCGACAGACATGTTCTTGATTTGAATCATTCTGTAAGACTTATAGATGTTGCAGACCTTGATACAAAAGATTACAGAATCTTCAAAAGTTTTATCAATGGTGTTCTCTCCCAGAATTATGATATAACTTCCGTATTCATTGACAGTCTCCTGAAAATTGTTCCGGATGACAATGATAATATGGTTCAATTCTTTGATGATCTCGATGCCATTTCCAATGACAGAGGAATCACATTCACAATTTGCATAAGTGCAGATAAGGAAGAATTACCCGGCGGCATTGACAAGTATATAGCATAATAAACTTAATATTATAAATTTTATGCGGCGCGGATTTTTCCACGCCGCTGTTTCTTGAAAAAATATTCAGAGGGATTTCTTTATGGAAAAAATATATCTTTCTCCGGCATCATCTGCAACGGCTGAAATTGTTGAGAAACGTTCCCGTTTCATCGGAAATATTGCTCACATCGACTCCGAAGAAGAGGCTATGGAATTTATAAAATCTATCAAAAAAAAATACTATGATGCAAAGCACAGCGCATATGCATATATAACATCCGGCATAAAAAGATACAGCGATGACGGAGAACCTGCAAAAACTGCAGGGCTTCCTATTCTTGAAATGCTCGATGCCCAAAAACTTACTGACTGTGTATGTGTTGTCACACGATATTTCGGCGGGATACTCCTTGGGACAGGAGGACTTGTGAGAGCATATACTGCAGCTGCAAAACTCTCTCTGGAAGAGGCAGGCATAAAAGAAATGACCCTTCATTCCAAATTCATTTTCACAATCCCCTACTCGCTTTTTGATAATGTGAAATATGTTGCAGGAGAAGCCGGATGTGAATTTTTAAATTGTGACTACACAGACGTGGTTTCGGCAGAAGCCGTGTGCAAAGAAGAAATATCAGAAAAACTTATCGAATCTTTAACAGGTGCATTTGGCACAAATATCAGTTATGAATTTGTGGAAAATCTTTACAGGTAGGTGATTTTATGAACAACAAAAGAGCCATATATCTGCTGGTGGTGTTTGGTGTTATGTTTCTAACCCTTATCGGATATATTACATATATGGAAATTTTCCATGGCGTGGAATATGCAAATTCAGCATACAACCCTCGAAACTACGAACTCGACAGAAATGTTATCAGAGGTACGATTTTTGACAGAAACGGCACTACATTGGCATATAGTGAAAAGGTGAGCCAAGAGATAACAGAAACTGTTGAAGGAAAAGAAACCAAAAAGACAATTGAAAAAATTGCAAGAAGATACCCATACAATAACCTTTATTCTCACGTTATAGGATATGTATCGGAAGATTATTCCAACAGAACACTTATAGAAAATGTCTACAATTCAGATTTGTTGGAAAGTAATGTTTTCAGTAAAATCTCGGAGCAATTGAACACCGGCGAAAAAAGAGGCAGCGACATAGCGCTTACCATCGATCACGAGCTTCAGCAATGTGCATATACGGCAATGGGCAACTATAAAGGTTCAGTTGTTGCCATAAATCCAAAAAACGGTGAAGTCCTTGCAATGGTATCAAAACCGGACTTCAACCCTAATCAGGACATGTTAAAACTTGATTCTCTTGAAGATACCGCACTTTTTTCAAGAGCCATTCAGATGCCCTATCCTCCCGGTTCGACATATAAAATTATCACATCTGCAAGTGCTATTGAAAACGGGTTTGAAGATGAAACATATGATGACCAAACCGGCGTTTTTGTTGTTGAATCTTCAGACGGAAATGATGCAAACAGTTACAAGTGTCAGAACGTTAATAAGAAAGCATATGGACTTACGGATCTTGAATATGGGTTTGAAGTTTCAAGCAATGTATATTTCTCATATCTCGGTGATATTATCGGAACATCAAAAATCCAGGAAACCGCAAACAATTTCCTGTTTGGCAGCAATCTGGGAAAAACTTTAGGATTTGAGCTACCGATTGCAAATAGTACTTTCCAAACGGGCAAGATGACAAGAGCAGAAAGAGCCATGTCTTCCATCGGTCAGGGACAAACAGAAATGACACCAATGCATATGGCACTTGTTGCCTGTGCTGTTGCAAATGATGGTGTTATGCCAAATGTTCATCTGGTAGCATCTGTTGGAAATTCAAAAACCGCCATTGTTGGTTCGGGAGAAAGAGTTATGAAACCTGCAACTGCCCAAAGGCTTAAAGATATGATGCTTTCTGTTGTTGAAAAAGGAACAGGAACAGCCGCAAGGGTAAACGGAATCAAGGTGTGCGGGAAAACCGGCACAAGCGAAAACTCCGTTACGGCAAAAGGCGGATCAGATTCAGGTAAAACACATGCCTTATTTGTTGGTTTTGCTCCCTATGATGATCCTGAAATTGCAATATGTGTAGTTTTGGAGCACGCAGGTTTTGGCGGTTCTGTTGCAGCTCCCGTTGCAGGAAAAGTCTTTGCAAAATATTTTGAAAATTAAACTTCTGAAAAATCTCTCCCTCGAATAAATATTTACGGGAGGGATTTTTTTATGCTGAAGGCTTCGGATTTTAAAAACAAAGAGGTTATAAATCTTGCAAGCAATGAACGTATGGGATTTGTTTCGGATTTTGAAATATGTATTACAAACGGTGAAATTGCCGCAATTATCGTGCCCGACAAGACAAAGCTTTTTTCTAAAAATTCCGGAACAAGAATTCCATGGGGAAATATATCCGGAATTGGTGAAGATATCATACTTGTTAATCTTCCTTGTGATGTATGATTTTTGGTATTGATAAGATACTAATTATATACCACTATGAAAGGAATGATCTGATGAGTACAAAAAGTGTTATCGGTTGTGTGGCTGCCGGTGCTATTGTAGGCGCTATTGCAGGCATGATGATAGACCCAATAAACGACAAGCAACACAAAAAAATTCACAAATGTGCAAATAATATGTTCAAGACAATCGGAACTATTATGGATGAACTTGTAAGTATGTGAAATCAGGCTTAAGGAAAGCGGATTTACCGCTTTTCTTAAGCCTGATTTATTTGCAAAAGTTTGATTTTAAATTTTACATTTATGGTTTTTTATATTTCCATTTGTTTTCCCAAAAACATGGATGCCGCACCTGCAAGTTTCACTTCTACATCTGTGATTTTTTCGTTATCATTATCATTCATTATGACAACATTTCCGATTGTATCGCCCTCGGCAATTATGGGTGATACAACTCCCAAAGTATATTTATCACTCTGGTCGGTCAGTTTGAGTCTTTTTCCGTCTGTACAGATAAAAGCTGTTTTTTCTTCCATTATTCTTTCCATATCTGAACTTAATGGTTTTTCCATAAGTTCCTTTTTGGGAGCTCCGGCTGTTGCAATTATGGAATCTTTATCTGTTATACATACAGGTTTTCCGGAAGTTTTATAGAGAGATTCCGCATATTTTGATGCAAATTCGCTAAGTTCTCCTATGGGAGAATATTTTCTGAAAATTACTCCTCCGTCTCTATCTGTATATATCTCAAGAGGGTCCCCTTCTCTTATTCTCATTGTTCTGCGGATTTCTTTGGGGATTACTACTCTGCCTAAGTCGTCAATTCTACGAACAATTCCTGTTGCTTTCATTTTCAAAATACTCCTTTATTTTGCGGATAATTTATAAAATTATCCCTACAGTTTAACTTACAAGAGTATTTTGTGCAATCAAGGAATTTTTATGTAAGGAAAATGGTGGGAAGAAGTATGGCGAGATTTATATATTTTAGTTTCTTACTATATTTAAATTTGACAAAAAATGAAATTATTGATAAAATAGTTGCACAGGAAACTGTTGCAACAGAAACTAATTGTTTGAGAGGTATAATATGTCAAAATTTATGAAGATGCTGAATAATATCAGTCGATCACAGGCAATCTACAGAAGTTCCAAAGTGTCGGCAAATGATCTGCAAAGTTCCCATTATTCCTTTGTCCTGGCTATATGCCGTGAACCCGGACGTTCACAAGAAGAAATTGCAGTTGAACTTTGCGTCAACAAAAGCACCGTTGCAAGAAATCTTAATTATCTTGAAGAGAACGGATATATTTTAAGACAACCGCTCACCAATGACAAACGCCGCTTTTGTGTGCATCCCACTGAAAAAATGCTTAAGGTTCTCCCTGAAATAAAGACATCTTCCGTGGAATGGATGAAACTTATATCCGAGGGAATATGCAAAGATGAACTTGATGTATTTGACTCCGTGCTCAATCGAATGCAAAAAAAGGCAAGAGAAATCATAGAGAAACAAGAGGTAATCAAATGAACTGGGTTTTTAATTTTTTAAAGCCATTGCGCCATAGAATTATGATTGGTACAATCACAAAAATTATCGGCACTGTGGCAGAACTTATAATTCCATTTTTACTGAGTTACATACTGGAAAATGTTATAGAAACAAACCATACAGGGATGATTTTATTCTATGGTATGCTGATGGCAATATGCGCCGTTATTGCATCTCTTGGCAATATTATTGCAAACAGAATGGCGGCAAAGACAACCATGACATTTGCAACACGAATGAGAAAAGAACTTTTTTCCAAAACACTTCATCTGTCTGCAAGAAGTACTGACAGTTTTACTATTCCCTCACTTGAAGCAAGAATCACATCCGACACATATAACGTACAAAATTTTATTGGCATGATGCAAAGAATGGGTATCAGAGCGCCGATTTTACTTCTTGGCGGTACTGTTATCACAATGGTTATGGATAAAAAACTTGCACTTGTCATGATTGCTATTATGCCCGTTATATTTATTGTGGTTTACAGTATTTCACGCATGGGCGTGCCTCTTTACACCAAGGTGCAACAATCTGTTGACTCGATGGTAAGAGTTGTCCGCGAGGATGCTCAGGGAATACGTGTTATAAAGGCTCTTTCAAAAGTCGAATACGAAAATTCCCGTTATGACAAAGCAAATGCAGAACTAAGGAAAAACGAGGCAAGAGCAGGAATTATTATGGGGATTGTAAATCCGATTATGACCTTGCTTATGAACTTTGGTATTGTGGCGGTTGTAGCGGTAAGTGCATATTATGTTGAAAAAGGCACATCATCTGCAACAACAGTTATTGCATTTATGCAATATTTCACACTTATATCAATGGCAATGATGTCACTTTCCAGAATGTTTGTTATGTATACAAAGTGTGCCGCTTCTGCCAAACGAATTTCACTTGTTATGGAAAGAGAAAATGAACTTAAATTGGTAGAAGACGACGGCAAAGGTGACAAAGATTTTCACATTTGTTTTGAAAACGTCTCATTTTCATATCTTGGAAAAGAAAACAATCTGAAAAATATATCCTTCTCATTGAAAAAAGGCGAAACTCTGGGTATTATAGGCGCTACCGGAAGCGGTAAATCAACAATACTTCGTTTGCTTATGCGCTTTTATGACGCGGATTCAGGCGTTATTCGCATCAATGGAAGAGACATCCGTTCATACACACATAGGGAACTTACTTCAATGTTCGGCACAGTATTTCAAAACGACTTCATTTATGCCGGAACAATAGAAGAAAATATCCGCTTCGGACGCGATATTGCAACCAAGGACATTATCAATGCGGCAACTACCGCCCAGGCTCATGATTTTATCACATCTTTTTCCGACGGATATTCTCATGGAGTTACTACCGGCGGCACAAATCTTTCAGGTGGACAGCGACAACGACTTCTCATATCCAGAGCAATAGCCTCGCACCCTGAAATACTCATACTTGACGACTCATCCTCTGCCCTTGATTATAAAACCGATGCAAATCTTCGTCTTTCTCTTTCAAAAGACATTCCGGATTCTACGGTTATAACAGTTGCACAAAGAGTGAGTTCTGTTAAAAACTGCGATCTTATTCTCGTTATTGAAAACGGTGAAATTATCGGTGCAGGCAACCACAATGAACTTATGAATTCCTGCTTGGAATATAAAGAGATAAGCGATTCTCAGATGGGAGGTGCTTTTCTTGACTAAGGATAACACAAAAAGAAAAAATAAAAAGGGTGTTTTTTTAAGACTCAGCAAATACGTTGTGCAACAATGGCCACTATTTATAATTGCAATAGTTTTGACACTTGGTTCAAACCAACTTTCTCTCCTTGGTCCGAGATATTCGGGAATTGCCATTGATGCAATAGAACTTGAAAGCGGTGTGAATTTTCCTGTTGTGTACAAAAATGTGGCATTCATGCTTGCATGCTATGTTTTATCTGCTATTCTTTCCTACGTGCTGTCTGTTACGATGATAAAACTCAGCCAAAGAATCATATACCAAATGAGAAAACAGGTCTTTGAGAAACTCACCAGACTGCCTGTGAGTTTCTTTGATACCCATGCAACGGGCGATATAATAAGTCATCTTTCCTATGATATTGATACTATAAACAGCACTCTTTCCCATGATATTGTGCAAATTATGACAAGTATCTATACTGTTGTCGGTTCTCTTATATTTATGTGGCAAATATCAAAACCTATGATTCTCATATTTGTCTTCACTGTTCCGGCATCTTTTTTATTCACAAGATACCGTTCAAAAATCGTCAGGCCGCTTTTCAGAAAGAGAGCAAAAATGTATGGAAAACTAAATGGCTTTGCCGAAGAAATGCTTACCGGTTCGCGAACTATTTCGGCATATGGAACACAGGAGGTTATATCATCACGTTTTAATAAAATAAACGACGAAGCCATGGATGCTTTCTACAAAGCAGAATACAACAGCGCTCTGCTCTTTCCCACAATCAATCTTATCAACAATATTTCAATCACCCTTGTGGCAATTATGGGTGGTATACTCTATATGTATTCACAAAGCGGCACATTCCTTGCCACTTCCATGTTTTTCATCACATTGGGCGGTGTGGCGCAGTTTGTTCAGTATTCACGAAAATTTGCAGGTCCCATAAATGAATTCTCCAACATACTCCATGAGATTCAGTCTGCTTTATCAGCAGCAGAACGTGTGTTTGCTATCCTTGATGAAGAGACCGAAAAAGCAGATTTACCAGGCGCCAAAGAATTAAAAAAAGTTGAAGGAAATGTAGAACTTCGTGATATATACTTTGGCTACAGCAAGGATAAAATAATTCTCAAAAATGTGTCGGTGGATGCAAAAAAAGGAAAAACCATTGCAATTGTAGGCCCAACGGGTGCCGGGAAAACAACCATCATTAATCTTCTTATGAGATTTTATGATCAACAAAGCGGCAAGATATTTATAGATGGCATCTCTTCCTTAAATATCAAGCGTTCAGACCTGCGCCTCGCATTTAATATGGTGCTTCAGGACACCTGGCTTTTCTATGGTACAATATATGACAACATTGTATATGGCAGAGAAGATGCAACACCCGAGGAAGTATATGCGGCGGCAAAAAGTGCAAAAATCGACTCATATATCCAAAGTTTACCAAATGGATATGATACGTTGCTTTCTGATGACGGAATCAACATCTCCAAAGGCCAAAAACAACTCATAACCATAGCGCGTGCGTTCCTTTCAAATGCTCCCATTCTGATTTTTGACGAAGCAACATCAAATGTTGACTCACGCACGGAAATTCAGATTCAAAACGCAATGAATGAACTTATGGAAAACAAAACATGCTTTGTTATTGCTCACAGACTGTCAACAATACAAAATGCTGACACTATTCTTGTTGTTAAAGACGGAAGTATTATAGAACAAGGAAATCACGAGGAACTTATAAAGCAGGGTGGTTTTTACTGCTCTCTATATCACTCACAGTTTAATTGACCGCACATTCCCTGTAACCCCAAGGATTGAAAAAACAAATAATGTCAATACAAGAAAAGCTGCTTCGCCGCTCCGCCTTGCGGCGGATGTGCAAAGCATTTTCGCTTTTCTTAAGCCATGTGCATTTTGAAAAGCAAAGCTTTTCAAAAATTTTGCACGGCAATATAATAAAATTTTTTACTGTATAGGAACGAAGTTTCATATACAGTAAAGAAGGTTCGGACAACTCCTGTCAGGCTAACCTGCCCGGAGTCATCCGAACCTTCTTAATTATGTCGTCTTTTTAAAACCCGCATCTTTTTGCGTTTCTAAATGGCGGTATACATTCCGTAAAGTTTTGCATACTCTCCGTCTTTTTCCATAAGTTCTTTATGGGTTCCGCTCTCGGTTATACCATCTTTTGTGAGAACTATAATTTTTGTTGCATTCTTTATAGTTGTCAAACGATGGGCAATGGTAAACGTGGTGCGATCTTTGGCAAGACGTTCAAGAGATTTTTGAACAATGAGTTCACTTTCATTATCAAGAGCACTTGTTGCTTCATCGAGAATAAGAATTGGCGGATTTTTGAGAAAAAGTCTTGCAATGGAAATTCTCTGTTTCTGACCGCCTGAAAGTTTCAGACCTCTTTCACCCACATAGGTATCATATCCATTTGGAAGTTCAGAAATGAATTCGTGAGCACCTGCATTTTTTGCCGCCTCTATAACCGCCTCATCTGACGCATC
Organism: Clostridia bacterium; assembly: GCA_045654685.1. Taxonomy (GTDB): domain Bacteria; phylum Bacillota; class Clostridia; order UMGS1810; family UMGS1810; genus RGIG1828. Next base: position 13,385 of record JAZONV010000005.1, read on the forward strand.
CGGGCAACCATATGTGATGTTTTCTCTTACTGTTCCGCTGAAAAGATAAACATCTTGCTGAACAACACCGATATTGTTTCTGAGAGATTTCATTGTCACATCTTTGATTGATTTTCCGTCTATTGTTATATCTCCCTCATCCAGTTCATAAAATCTTGGGATAAGATTACAAAGGGTTGTTTTGCCGCCACCTGAGGGACCAACAATTGCTATATTTTCACCTTTATTGACCTCAATGTTTATTTGAGACAACACTTCCTGTTTATCATCAGAATAGGAAAATGTTACATTTTTAAATAATATGTCTCCTTCCACATCTTTAAGTTCACGGGCATTTTGAGTATCTGTTATATCAGGCTCGATGTCCATAATTTCGCAAAATCTGTCAATGCCCGTTATGCCTCTTTGGAACTGTTCCGTGAATTCAACAAGTTTTCGGATTGATGCAATGAGAGTTTGTATGTAGAGAAGATATGCCACAAGATCCGCTGCATTAATTTTTCCTTTTATCATAAAGAAAGAACCTACAATAATTATGATAACATACATTGCACCATCAAAAAATCTTGTGCAGGCATGGAAACGTGCCATGTATTTGTATGAAATCTTTTTGCGATTGAAAAACTGCTTGTTTCCATCTTCAAATCTGTGCATTTCCTTTTCTTCATTGGCAAAACTTTTCACAACTCTTATGCCAAGAAGTGTATCTTCAACCTGAGAATTAAGTTCGCCTATCTGCTCACGCTGTTTTTTAAATGCTTCTTTCATACCTTTTCTGAAAAAGATTACAGATATGAGCATCAGAGGAAGTATTGCAAACATAATGAGTGTGAGAGCAACATTTATGCCGCACAAAATGATGAATGAACCAACAATCTTTATTCCGCAAATAAAGAGTTCTTCGGGGCAATGGTGAGCAAACTCTGTTATATCAAAAAGGTCATTTGATATTCTTGACATTATCTGCCCCACTTTTGTGTTGTTAAAGTATGTGAAAGACTGTTTCATAAGGTGATCAAACATATCACGGCGCATATCTGTTTCCATCTTTGCACCCATAACATGACCTGCATCGGACATATAGTAGTTTGCAAAGGTATCAACTATTCTCAGGAAAAGATATATGACTCCGAGTCTTATGACACTTGATACTAATGTGTCCATTGCACCGCTTTGGGCAGTCTGGGTGATGTGACGTATAATCATTGGAAGAACAAGCTCGCAGACCGTTGAAAGGCAGGCACATATAAGGTCAAGAATCACAATGCCTATGTAGGGTTTGTAATACTTTGAAAAAACTTTTAAGTTTTTAAATTTTCCTTTTTTCATAAAACACCCCACTCAAAAATTATTTTATCAAATCTCCCACACCATCCAATACGTATTTGGGTCTGTAGGGGAATTTATCTATATCTTCCTTTGCGGTAACTCCGCTGAGAACCAGAACTGTGTCAACATTTGATTCGATTCCTGCAATTATGTCAGTATCCATTCTGTCACCTATGAATGCAATTTCAGCACTATGACAATCGAGTTTCTTCATGCCATGACGGAGCATTACGGGGTTTGGTTTGCCCACAAAATATGCTTTTTTGCCTGTTGCAATTTCGATGGGGGCAATGAGCGCTCCCGTTGCAGGCATAACTCCCCTTTCTGTGGGTCCTGTAACATCGGGGTTTGCACCTATGAGTTTTGCTCCTGCTCTTACAAGTTCTATTGCTTTTTCAATTTTTTCAAAATTGTATGTTCTTGTTTCTCCCACAACAACATAGTCAGGATTTACATCATTCATATATATATTTCTGTCATAAAGTGCTTTTGTGAGAGCCGCCTCACCTATTACATAGGCGGTGCATCCGGGATTTTGTGAATGAAGAAATTCAGCTGTTGCCATGGCGCTTGTATAAAAATGTTTTGCAGGAACTTTGAGTCCCATTCTTTCAAGTTTCATGCTGAGTTCATGAGGCGTTTTTTCGGGACTGTTTGTTAAAAAAACAAATTTTTTATCATTATCCAACATCCAGTTAACAAAATCCGAAACACCATCAAGGATTTTGTTTCCGTGATATATAACACCATCCATATCACATATAAAACCGTCTTTTTCAAGTATTTCTTTTACCATATTAAAATTCTCCTTTAACTATAGAATATATATTTTCCGCTTTTCACATTGTGTTCTTTGCCATCTATTATGATTGTTGCCTCTGTCGGTGTTGTAATTGTATATTTAACCATACCGTCAACATATTCCCAGCGTGATACTATCTCTCCTTTTCTTGAAACAAATTTCGTTTCAAGATATCCGAGTTTTTCAGAAGGATTTGGAGATATAATAACTTTTTCATATCCGGGGAACTCTTCATCAGTTCTGATGCCGCCTGCAACGGAATATATCCAGTCAATGACAGAGCCATAGGCGTAGTGATTGTAGGAATTCATATCATCTGACCAGAATTCTCCTTTTTCATTTATGCCATCCCAATGCTCCCATATGGTTGTTGCTCCCATATTCACAGAGAAAAGCCATGAGGGGTTTTCTTCCTGAAGCAAGAGATTGTAGGCAACATCAATGCATCCGTTATTGCTTAAAACATGCAAAAGATATGGCGTTCCGACAAACCCGGTTGTGAGCTTATTGCCATTTTTTTCTATCATATCCACAAGTTGGGATATGCATTTTTCCTTATCAGGCGCAAGGTCAAAATGAAGCGCCAGAACACATTCTGTCTGTGTGAGATATTCAGGAAATGTCTCTTGAAAATTCCTCTTAATATTATCATATAATTTTTCGTATTTGTCAACGTCTTTCCCAAGGATTTTTCCTGTTTTTATGACGATTGAAGTTGAATATGCATAGAATGCAGAGGCGATAAAATCCACTCTTGAACTTCCCACACGGTCGCCCTCGGGTGCATCAAGAGCAAGCCAGTCGCCATAGTGTTCTCCACCTGTCCAAAGATATTCATCATTGGTTTCATTTGTCATAAATGAAATCCACTTGCACATACTGTCATAGGTTTTTTCAAGTATATTGCGATTTCCGTAGGCGAGATATACATTCCAGGGAACTATGGTTGCCGCATCTCCCCAGGCTGTACTTGCCCTGCCGGGAAATGTTGTCTTGGGAATTGTGTCGGGCACTCTGCCGTTTTCATATTGATCTGCCACAAGGTCTGAAAGCCATTTTGAAAGAAACTTTTCCACGTCAAAATTATAGCAGGCAGCCTTTGAGAACACCTGTATATCCCCTGTCCAACCAAGTCTTTCATCCCTTTGAGGACAATCTGTGGGAATGTCGAGAAAATTATCTTTCTGACCCCAATATATATTAGAGATAAGTTTATTGATTTTTTCATTTCCGCTCGTTATGAAGCCTGTTTGTTTTATATCTGAATATACCGAGATGGCCCTGAAATTATCCCTTGAAACTTCGCCGGGAAAGGAATTTATGCGGATATACCTGAACCCATAGAAAGTCATATTAGGTTTATACACCTGATAACCATCTTTACAGATATATGTGTAGGTGCAATCGGCGGTGCGATAGTTTGCATTGTAGAAATTGCCATCGGAATCAAGGACTTCTGCAAAGGAAAGGTCAACTTTATCTCCTTTTTTTGCAGTCAGGGATACTTCCGGATACCCTGTAAGATTCTGTCCGAAATCCAAAACAGTTTCACCTTTTGGTGTTTTAATTATTTTTGCAACTCTGAAAATTTCATGTTCTGTGACAAGTTCCCCTTCCTGGGGAATAAGATTATCTTTGGTGCAATCATATATGAGACAATTGCCCATTTTCACGATATCTACAGTTGCATCATATATTTCCCCGTCAAATATATCACTTTGAACAATCGGACCTTTTGCCCAAGCCCATTCAGAATCAGTTTTGATATATTCTATGTTTCCATCTTCATATTCTAAAATTAAAACGCCTATAACAGAGGGCGGTGCATAGGGACCGGGGATGTTGTCAAGAGGTTGGGAAATCTTTCCTCTTTGCCATCCGTTTCCAACCATAACAGAAAGTTCGTTGTTTTTTTCAATTAATTGTGTTACGTCGTAGGTCTGATACTGATGTCGTTTTTCATAGGATGTCCAACCGGGCGCCATAATAAAATTGCCTATTCTCTGTCCGTTTAATTTTGCTACATACACACCCTTGGATGTAATTTCAAGAGTGGCTCTTTTTATTTTGTCGTTTATTTCAAAATCCCTTATAAAAATCGGATATTGAACTCCGTTTTCAGGAGATGTAATTATCCAGTTTGCATCTTTTATCATAATCTTTTTCCTCCTTACTGAAAAAATTTCAAGAACACGTAAAACTTTATTTTGTTTTCAAAATCTAAATTTAAGCATTTATGCTATATATTTGGTCTTAAACATTTTTTACTTGCCATCGTTGTTAAACTTTGTTTCTGTCTTCATTTGTTCCATTTTTTTATACATATTAGCCTCCCATTACAATCAAAAAAATTTATTGGATTTTATGAAACCTCTCGTCAATTTGGAATTTGTCAATCTTTTTAGATGTTTTTCTTAAAGCAGATAATTCGGTTTGCCTCCTCAAATCCCATCGCCATATGAAATTTTAAGCTTCCAATATTATCTAATTCACAATCACTCGCAAATTCACTACACCCCATATCTTTTGACCACATTTCGCAAGCTAAAAGCAGTTCTCTTGCATAACCATTCTTTCGATAGTCTGCTTCTACAAAAATCCCTTCCAAGTAACCCACAGGCGAACTTTCAGTACCTTCAACATAATCTGTTCTCAAACCACATTGTGCAAAACCTACAGGTATACTATTTACATACTTTATAAAAAAAGCGGAATACACATCGTTTAGTGTTTCTGCAAACTCTATTTGCAATTCATCAACTGTGTGACTATCCCACATTTTGATGGCCATTTCTGCCAGAATACGAACATCGTCATTTGTTGCTTTTTGAACCATAGAAAACTCCTCATCAAATTCTTATTTTATTTATATTGACAATATCGAACACAATTCGACTTTTGTCAAGTCAGGATAAAAAATTATAGTCGTACTAACAGCCAAATATCATGGCAGTTACATTGATAAGTTTTATAATCCTGTGGCTATATCTTATTCTCAATTTCAACCTCAAGCCGTCAAAACAAAAACCATCAAAAACTTATTATTTGATTACCTTTATATTTCAAGGTTCCCTTCTCCCCGATTCGATAGTTATCATATGAAAATGGTGCAACATTAAACGAAAGTTTTTCATTTTTTGTTTTGAATACAACAATGCACTTTTCTTGTTTTGAAACTCCGGGATATCTGGAAACCATATCAGGTTTATACTTATCAACCACTTCTGCTTTAACACATTTAACAGGTGCAACTTTGTTCCAAATAAGTTTTTTTACAATCAGAATCCAGCATACCAGAAACAAAATAATTGAAAATATATTAATTATATTATCCATTATAACATTCTCCGTTCGACCGTATTCAACATCTTTATCAACCAAAACCCCAAACGATTTTTTAATATCTTTTCATCTGCAATCATCTTTAGTGTGGGTTACTGATGCTATCCTTTAAGGTGTTTTCTTGATTTTTATAAATTACAATTTTACAGAATAGAAATTCCAAAACAAAATTTGAAGCCATTGTTACAATAAGAATTATGTAATCATTGATTTTTACCATTTCAGCAATATGGCCAAGATATGTTGAAACAGGCGTAAACACTGCGTAGAACCCTAAAAGTTTAATCATGGCAACAGGCACATTAGCCGCAGATTTAAAGGTGTACCGTCTATTAAAGGTAAAATTCCATATTATTGACAATATAAGAGACACAAGATATGCAGACCAATATGTCCATCCAAAAACTTCGTCAAACAGTGCAAAAGACCCAAGTTGCACTACTCCTGCAGAAATAGAAAAAAGGGTAAACTTTATCATCTGAAATATCATTTCTTTATGCATATTTTTATATACCTTTCCTGTAGTTTTATTTGATTTTTACGAACAAGAAATTTCAACCGATGTGATTATATAAGTCAAAATCATTATAACACAAAAAACGACAAACCGCAAATATTTTGATTTTAAAAAAATCAGGTTTATTTTCAAAAAAAGACTTGACATATGAAGAATTTATTGGTATAATAACAAGGTCGCTTGGAGAGGTGGCTGAGCTGGTTGAAGGCGCAGCATTGGAAATGCTGTAAACGGCTTAAACCGTTTCGAGGGTTCGAATCCCTTCCTCTCCTTCAAAACAAAAAAGAGATGTCCGATAGGATGTCTCTTTTTTTGTTTTGAATAGGAATAAAAGGGATTCGAACACCGAGGGGGCAACACGCGTTCAGAAAACGATTGATAATCGTTTTTAGCGTGTTGGTGCGCAGTCGGGTACCGAAATGCAAAGCATTTGGGTCGACAAGCAGTTAAGACGCGTAGCGGATGTATCCCTTCCTCTCCTTCAAAACAAAAAAGAGATGTCCGATAGGATGTCTCTTTTTTTTGTTTTGAAATATAGGAATTCATCATCTTTCAACCAAACCATATTTAACTTTTATTCTTTCAAGTTTTTCTATCATGGGTTCGGATATAAACCACAGAAAAAACATTGTTGCAAATGCATGAACTATATCAAGAGGAATTCCCATAATATATGCAGATATAATCATCTCACGGGTGATTTTGTTTTGCCACATAATGATAGATGCAGGATTCATAATGCCACCATAGATGATAAAAGTTGCTAAAAAACCAAATATGCAAAGTGATGCTTTGGTCTTTCTGAGAAAACCTTTTTTGAAAAGTATTCCTGCAATAAACCCTATAATTCCCAAAGCAAACATTTGCCATGGTGTCCATGGTCCGTGTCCAAAGAAAAAGTTTGATACAAATCCCGTAACCGCTCCAACCAAAAAACCGGTTTCCCCGCCAAAGCATACACCTGAAATAATCACAATTGCCACAATGGGTTTAAATTGGGGCAACATGAAAAATGCTCCTCTTCCTATGGTGGCAATGGCACACAATACACTTATAACAATAAGTTCTCTTGCCTTGGGTTTTCTTGATTCAAACACCATAAAAAACGGTATCATGGTTTCCAATATTATGAGAAGACTTACAAAATAATACTTTCTATCACCAAAAAAGAAAACACCTGCAAATATTGTGAGCGGTATTAAAAGCAGAATGAGAAATGATGCAAACAGCGTTCTTTTTTCGAGTTTCCTGTCTGATTTCGGAACTTGAATTACTTCTATCCCAATATCTCTTGGCGTAAAAAAACACAAACAGCTGATTGCAACTTCGATTATTCCAATTATCTGCACCAACTCAGCATTTAAAATACTCAATTTTGAAATCCCCAAAATGTCAGCATCTGTTACAAACGATATTGATGTCAACACAAAAAGCAAAGCAAATATGCTACCCAATATAATTCTTGCAGTTGAAGGTTTCTTGTTCTTTGCTTTTTGTGATTCAATTTTGATAGCGGTTTTATGCAGTTCCACACTACGCGGTTTTCTCCGTAATTTATTTGCTGTACCGCCACAAGCGAGTATTATATCTTCTGCCAAAACCGCGTCAGGAAGTCTTGTTCTTGCCATACGGTTTGCAGATGTGGTATAAAAGTTCTTACCCTTAAAAAACTCTCTTGGTGTGCCAACAGATGTTATGCCGCCGTCAAAAACAAGAGCACATCTGTCAGCATTGGCTGCACAAAACTCTATGTCGTGAGAAACCATTAAAATTGTGATACCATTTGCTTTCAGATTAAAAAGTATATCTGCAAATTCTTCTTTAAAATGAGAGTCCATTCCTTTTGTGGGTTCATCAAGAAGAAGTATTTCAGGCTCTGTGAGAAGTATTTTTGCAAGTGCGGCTCTTTGTTGCTCACCACCTGACAAATCATAGGGATGACTTTCCAAGAGATTTTCTATTGCGCAAAGAACTGATATGTTATGTACCTTTTGTTCTTTTTCTTCCTTTGTGAGTTTCTTGTCAGAAAGTATTTCCATCAAATCAAGGTAAACTGTTTTCTTAACAAATACACTTTGAGGATTTTGAGGAAGAACTCCGAGCAATCCGTTGTATAAACTTTTGATTTTAGAAATACTCTGTCCTTTTATCAAAACAGCCCCTCTATAGGGTGTGTTAAGACCTGAAATCAATGAAAGCGCTGTTGTCTTTCCCGTGCCATTTCCACCCAGAAGGCAAAAAAGTTCACCTTTTTTGACTGCTAAATTAAACCCTTTTACAATATCGGGCATTTCCTTTTCATATCTGAACCATGCATCTTTGACTTCTATGGCGGTTTCAGCAGTATTTGTCATAACATCCTTGGGAATAACATCGCTATTCAAAATATTTTCTTTTGAATATTCTTCCAGCCACACCCTACCCTCACGAACCGTCAAAGGGCATTTCAAAGAACTTGCAAGTTCACCATGAACTCTCACGGGTGTCGGAAGCGATTTATACATATCGTGGTTCTGAGCTTTTAGAATTCTGCCCACATCAGCAGGACATTCGTCAACAATAATTTCGCCATCATCCATAACAATAACCCTGTCTGCCATAGGGAACGCATCTTCCAGTCGATGCTCGGTGAGAATGACGGTTGTTCCAAGTTCACGATTTATTTTTACCAATGTTTCTAAAAATTCACCTGCGGCGATAGGATCAAGCTGACTTGTGGGCTCATCCAATATGAGAACAGATGGTTGCATTACCATGACTGATGCAAGGTTTAAAAGTTGCTTTTGTCCTCCGGAAAGTTCTGTAACATTTTTGTAGAACCAGTTCTGTATTCCAAAGAATGATGCCATTTCAGACACCCTTGTTCTGATTTCGTTTTGCTCTATTCCAAGACTTTCAAGACCAAATGCAAGTTCATGCCACACTTTATCTGTCACAATCTGATTATCGCAATTTTGCATTACAAAACCAATGCGTGATACTTGCTCTTTGGCGTCATAGTCTGAAAGAAGTTTACCGTTTAAATATATATCACCACTTATCTTTCCATAGGGTGCAAGTGTTGGTTTTAATAATCTTAAAAGTGTAGTTTTTCCGCATCCTGACTTACCGCACAAAAGAACAAACTCTCCACGGTTTATGGTGAAATTTATATTTTTCAGCGCATTATCCTTTCCTGTGGGATAAGCAAAACTCAAATTTTCGACCTTAATGTTTTCCATCTTCTCACCTCCCTGAGCTCGATTATAATCGGATATATACAAAGCATTAAATATGCTGCAAATACGCTTATACCAGATGCGGTAACATCTGCAAATTTAATCGACGGAAAAAAGCCAACTTCCATTGCACCCGCAATAATCCCGACAAGTGTGTATGCCCCCAAAAGCAAAATTCCGCACAGGGCCTTTTTATCTCTCTTGTCAAAGGTATAGATTGAAAATGCGGTTCGTCCGGCAAGACCATATCCGCGCGATTTCATGCTATCTGATGTTTCTATGGCATTCTCAAGCGACCATGTTGTCATTATTGACAATATATTGAGTCCGTTTTTTGCGCGTTTGATTATACTTCCGTTTGAAATGTCACGTCCCATACATCTCTGAGCATTAATTACGACCTTTAATTGTGCCAGAAACTTTGGAACAAATCTAAGAGTCATAGAAATTATCAGAGACATTGCAGGAATGATTTTACCAAACAGATAGATAAATTTATCGCTTGTCATAATCTCATTGTAACAAGAAAAGTGGCAGATAACGCTTACAATCATGAGAGCTGTGCAAATCCCGTAGACCATTGACTCAAAAGTCAATGGGTTTCCGCTTGGAAGATAGCACAGAATTGTAACTCCTTCGTGATTAAACGCAGGATTTATCAATGCCATTATAATAAGCATAGGAAGCATATATATCAGGTTTGTTTTAATTGCTTTTTTGCCTTTTAGCATCACAGAATATGTAAATCCGCTTGCAAATGATATGAACAAGCAAACAGGATGCAAAATCAAGCAACTAAACCCGATTACAAATATGAAATATGTGAAATTCACAATCGGGTGATATGTTTTAAATTCGCTCATCTTAACCATCATTTCTTGTAGAATAATTTCCGCCTACATCCACACCTAAATCACAGGTATATACCCATTCAACTTTGTCTCCGGATTTCAACTGATAACGGGAGCATCCGTAATTCGGGAACCATCCGTTTACTTTATACATCCATCCCGAAAGTTCACCGCAATCAAATTCATATAGATTTGCAATGCCTTCAATATATGCGCTGTTGTATATGGGTGTGTGTTCAAATTCCATATGTATTTTATTTTGCTTCATTTCCCGCAGGAGCAAATCAAATACACTTTCGCCTTCATAAAATGTGACTGTCTTTTCTGCAAATATTACGCCATCTTCAGGTATAATGTCAACTTTTTCGCTATCCAGCCATTCAATATTATTAAGAATTGTATCACATCTTACAGATAAAATACAAGTATATTCCGTATCTGTTATTACAACATCCTCAGGCTCAACAGGTATTGGCTGTCCTTCGGGAACGGGATCGGTTTCGTATTTATCCTTTCCCGTAGCATCATCTATAATCATTCCCTGATTCTCGCAGTATTCTTCATTCATTTGTTTAATTTCATCCAATGTTGTTTCCTGAGAAGGTTCTTTTTCTTCTTTGGCAGTTGTCAGAGGCTGTTCGTCTCCGCTTTTTTTGTCTGCAATCTTTTGTGTTGTCTCTTGCTCTTGAGATTTGTCATCTGAATTTGCAGAGATTGTTTTTTCTGATTGTTGAGTCCAGCCGCGAAGTCCCGGAGAATCACCTCCATACCAAAAGAGAAAAGCCAATACGGTTATGATGACAACGCAGGCTATTATTTTGTTTTTGTATTGTTTCAAGGCTCATCACTTCCTTAATTCATTTGGAAACAGTTTCGGAAAAACGCATAAGAATTGTTGCAACCTGTGCACGTGTTGCGGTGTCTTTGGGAGATAATGTTGTTTCGGTTGTTCCGTTTATAAGCATCACGGAATTTGCCCATCCGACTGCATTAAACGCCCAATCGCTCACATCGTTTATATCGGTGTAGCCATCAAGGTCTGAAACATCGGCAATATCAACACCCTGCAATTTTGCATAGCGATAGATTATAAGTGCCATTTGTTCACGGGTAACAGCTTCATCGGGCATAAATTTGTTTTCGCCAACGCCGCTTATAATATTATTTTGTGATGCCCAGGAAACAGCATCATAATACCATTGACCATATGGCACATCCAAAAAATTATGTGTAGCTTCCAAAACATTTGAATTTGACATTCTGAAAAGAACTGTCACAAGCATTGCTCTTGACATTTTCTCGTGAGGTGCAAATGAGATTTCATCCATTCCCTGCATGAGATTATTTTCATAAACATATTTTATACCGTCATAATACCAGTCTTGTGATTTTACATCATTAAATCTATCTTCCGTAAGAGGATTTATTCCGCTTTCCTCAACTTCTTCAATAATGTCTTTGTTTTTTTCGCTTGATTCACTTTCATTTATTGAATCTGAATTTTGCAATTCATCTGAATCAGACTCACTTTTTGTATCATCCGACTCATAATCCTCAAAGGCTTCATTTTCTTCTGTGTATTCATCATCATATGCATCTTCAATGATTTCATCTTCTCCCGTGTACTCATCATCATATGCATCTTCAAAAGTTTCATCAGTATAAATTGACACATCTGTCATATCATAAAGAGAACTCTTGCCTTCAAGCAATCTGAAATATGAAGCCAATGCATATTGACTCTGCTCGGTAGCCATACCGTTTATACCACCATATGGAATATGTTCAAAACCCCCGCCGTCAACGGCTAAAGCACACATTGAATCCACAACCGAAACCCCGTTTTTTATAAAGCGCTCATCTTCTTCGGGATTAATGCCCAAAGAGGTCAGTGCAACGATAACCTGTGCACAGGATTCACTGCAGATTCCCTCAATAGAACCATAGCCTCCGTTTTCGTATTGAATGTCAGAAAGACATTCAAGTGCAAAATTAATGCAACTCTCAACGTCGGGATTTGAGTGATAATACGGTGCAAGAGCCTGAATTGCCATCCCTGTCATATCAGGGTCGGCAGCATTGCCAAAAATAGACCATCCTCCATCGGGAAGTTGTTTTTGCAAAATGTATGATATAATATCTTCGCGGGTAGCCTGAGTTTGGGCATTTTGATTTTCAGGTATTTCATAAGCATAGCTGTCAAAGGCTATCAATGCCCAGATAGGACCGTTAAGCCCTTGTTTTTTCAGATAATTCATATCCGAAAGTCCAACAAGCAGATTGTGCCCGTTAACATTGGTCACATCATATCCTGCTGATGTGAGAGCTAGTATCACCCGTGAATTTTCTGTAGATTTAGACCTGTGTAGCTGCTCATTTTCATTAATGTTTCTGTCTATGTAATTCACAACATTTTCGTAGTAGCCTTGTGGACAATTCCGCCCCGAACGGGTAAGGTCTATAACCATCCATTCTCCGCCTGTCGAACCTACATCGGGTGTGCCGAGACATTCAATGTAGTCCCCGGTTTCTTCAAATATTGTTCTGTGATCAATATTTGCGACATCGTAATATATGCCGGCAATTTCATTCTCTGCACTAATCAGTATGTCCAGATTTTCAACAAGTTCTTTTTGTGAATCGGATAATTCTTCATAAAATTCACGAGCCTCCCTGATTCTGTTTCCTGAATAAAAATTGATGGTTCCTATTTCATTGATTTTATCCATAACACAAACTGCCATGTCAGAATCAGAGTTGTCACCCACATCCTCATCGGCAACAGCTGTGGTTGAAGCGATAGCCAAACTAAAATTCAATAGCGAAAATATCATTGTTGTAAAAAGTATGATACTGATAAATTTTTTCATCTGATGTTCTCCTTCAATCTGTTTCAGCCCAACGTGCTGCCCACAACAAATGCTCTGCAAAGCGGCATACACGACGAGAAACCTTCCCATAACATAGTTTTATCGTTGAATGATATGTTTATTTCATCGGGAATAGCTACATACATAATATTTTTTCCGTTTGTTTTTTCGGTAACTACGGGTACTGATTTTACGCTAACGAAATTTTCGTTGTCATAGTCTGCAAAAACCAGGGTTATATCAATTCCTTCCTCGGGGAAGGTAAAATATACTTTTTCTTCGTCACATTCCGTAATTCTGAATATTGATTCAGCATCGGGATTTGTGTTTAAATAGTTGTTTTCAATATAGCTTGTGAGGATTTCTATCTGCATTCTGATTTCTTCACATGAAGCAATGGGATTTGCAGCAACCTCAAGAGCTGTTTCATAAACATCGTCTATGTCTGAATTTCCGTAATAATCATTAATGGCAGCTAAAATAAAGATAAGCTCCGTCTTGTCCTCCTGAACGAACAGATTTCCTCCCGTCCACTCTGCCATCACATTACTTGAAAAACCGCAATCGGCACCATAGTTATAAACAGTATAATGCCAGCGGATAACATCGCCCAAAACCACCTCTTCACCCGTATTATAATCAATTAGTGAACCACCCGGATAGGAGGAATCTGCGCCATATGATGCCCACCAATCGTTGATGGTATAACACCATCCCGAATATGAAGTATAATCAAATTCCGAAAGGTATCCGTCACCGTCACCTGTATTGTCAAAATCTGACAAATAGGCTTCAAGATAATCGGGATATACCGCCTCAATCATATCGTCAAATTCAATGCCGCTAAAATAGGAGGTAGAACCTTTGAAATTTATGTTTTTACTTTCAAGAAAATCAACTGTAATATCGCCTGTTGATTTTCCTTCCTTTCTGTACAATGTCGGCTCCACCAAAAAACCCTGACCAATATTATATGCTTCTACCGTGATTGCCCCGTTTTCCTCTCTCAATTCTTCCAATGTCATCAGGGAATCGGTGTCAGCAAAGGCTACGGGAGCTAAATTTGCAACAGTTACAATTGCAGAAAGAATAATGCAAATTAATTTACTTTTCATCTGAAATTCTCCTTATAATTTTTGTTATCATACATAATTTTTATTTGGTAATAAAGTACTTTTCAATATTCACCTCTCTTATTACCGCAGATAACAAAAAAACTGCGGCAATTTTTCTTTTTCGAAAAATTACCACAGCTGAGTTTTTCTGTGATGAATCACAATTTGATTGAACAAAGATTATATTTTGTTATCATACATCAAGAACAATCAAAAAAGCTATTCCTATGCAATTTTGCACTTACGAAATAACATCAAAGCAGGTCTTGTGACTCGCATCATATAGACTAAAAAGTCCGCATTTTCATATCCTGCCTTCTCAGTTTCCCAATGACCGGTTTTCACCAACGGATACAAAAACTTCGATGCATACACCGACAGTTATCGCTGGGGATTCTCACCCCATTCCCTTTTCACTGATTATGCCTTGCACATGGCATTTGCAACATAATCAACACTTTGTGTGAATTTATTAATTTTCAGATGAGTTTATTATATCACAGAATGTCAACAAAATCAACTCATAAAATCAACATTTTTCTTATGAAAAACTGTTTTTTATTTTAGTGATAAATAAATCAAAATGGTTTTTTACAGTAATTTTCAAAAAACTATTGAAACATATATAAATTCGTGATATAATATGATAAGTAAAACAAATAAAAACGGGAGCTTGTATACAGGCTGAGAGGAAGGTGTGACCTTCGACCGAGAACCTGATTTGGATAATGCCAACGTAGGGATGCCTGAACAAGTGTTTCGGGAAAACTTAAGTTTACTTAGGAGTTACCAAATCGGTAGCTCCTTTTTTGTTTGTCTGATTGGAGGTGACAAATACATCCGAGAGAGTCGGACGGATATCAGGCGAGCGCCTTTTGTCTTGTATTTTGCGATGGGAACCCGTGTTTCGGGGTGAGAGGAGAAATTTGATTCTCGACCGAACAAGACTTAATAAATTGCGACTATATTAACAATAAAGTGTGTTTATGTACACAACTGAAGATTTGTCAGATACTGTTGCAAATGTACGGTCTTGTATAATAACAAGAAAAGAGGAATTTCAAATGACTAATTCAAAAAACTTACTTAAAATGATTGTACTTTCAATGCTTATCGCTCTTGGGGTGGTAATCTCCCCTATCCTCAGAGTTGAGGGAATGTGTCCCATGGCGCATTTTATCAACATTGTATGCTCTGTATTTCTGGGGCCGTGGTATTCACTTTTATGTGCAACTCTTATTGGTATTATCCGTATGGTTACAATGGCAATACCACCAATCGCACTGACGGGAGCAATATTCGGAGCATTTTTGTCAGGTGTTTTCTATCGGCTTTCAAAAGGTAAAATCATCTTTGCGGTGCTTGGTGAAATTATTGGAACAGGTATTATTGGCGCTATTGTATCGTATCCTGTTATGAATTTTATCTGGGGAAAAGAGGGCATCAGTCTTTTGATTTATGTTCCGTCATTTATTTGCGGAACACTTATCGGAGGCAGTATTGCATATGTTTTTTTGAGAAAAATTGCAGACAACGGCGTGCTTTCCCAGATTCAGCAAAGACTCGCTTCAAAAAGTTATCGTGACAAGAGTACATTGCTTTCAAACACTCTGACTATTGCCGCATTTGGTGCAATTCTTTTTGTAGTAATAGAAATATCTTCCGGTCTGTTCGGACTTACATCTCATATTTTTGATATTTTGCCGTATATTTCCCTTTCCGTATGCATTGTTACGGCAATTATATATTACATTTTTAAGAAGGTGAAAAAAGGTGACTGACAAGATTTTTCATATCCGAGAAAAAATTTTCAGACAAAAGCCTCTCATTCATTGCATAACAAACCCAATATCCATAAACGAATGCGCAAACACAATTTTATCTGTCGGAGCAAAACCGATTATGGCAGAACATCCGAAAGAGGTTTGCGAAATAACAGTTTCTGCTGATGCACTTATGTTGAATATCGGAAATATTACGGATGCAAGAATGGAATCCATAATATTGTCTCTTAAAACAGCAAAAGAAAGAAATATTCCCGTTTTGCTTGACATAGTTGGAGTAGCATGTTCAAATCTGAGGCGTGAATATATTCAAAAACTTTTAAAAACCGGCACACCCGATGTGATAAAAGGCAACTATTCAGAAATTGCATCATTTGGAAATTCAGAATATTTTTCACGCGGAGTTGATGCAGATTGCTCACTTGGTATGTGTGATATAGCAGAAATTTCAGAGCATCTTGCATTGAAGTATCAGACAGTTATCATTGCAACAGGTCAAACAGATATTATAACAGACGGAAAGAGGACTACATATGTAAAAAACGGAACACCGAGACTTTCTTCTGTTACGGGAACCGGATGCATGCTTGGTGCTTTGTGTTCTGCATTTCTGACATCTGTAAATCCTGCAGATGCCGGCATATTTGCCTGCATTTATTTCGGGATTTGCGGAGAACTTGCAAATAGTGACTTGGGAAACGGAAGTTTCATGATTAATCTGATGGACAGGATTTATACTCTTGGGAAAACAGATTTGAAACGCTATCTGAATGTGGAGGTAAAAGCAAAATGAGGAATTTGGACACACGACTATATTTCATAACTGACAGTTCAGGGTTTTCGGAAGAAGAATTTCTTTTTCGTGTGGAAAAAGCTATTTTAGGCGGTGCAACAATAATTCAACTTCGTGAAAAAGAAAAAACCACAAGAGAATATATTTCTCTTGCCAAAAAGGTTCATTGTATCACCAAAAAATATGATATTCCGCTCATTATTGACGACAGAGTTGATGTGGCACTATGTATAGATGCAGAAGGTGTTCATGTGGGTCAGAGTGATATGCCCGTATGCCTGGCAAGAAAATTAATGGGAAATAAAAAAATTGTTGGTGCAACGGCAAAAACTGTTATTCAGGCAAAGGAAGCATTTACTCAAGGGGCTGATTATCTTGGTGTGGGAGCGATATTTCCAACAACTACAAAAGTCAAAACGATTCTCACTCCTGTTTGCACATTGAAAGACATCTGCAACAGTGTTTCCATTCCCGTAAATGCCATAGGCGGTCTTAATCATGACAACATTGACATTCTGAAAGGTGTTCCGATTTCAGGAATTTGCGTTGTGTCTGCAATTATGAAAGCAGAAAACCCACAAAGAGCAACTGCAATGCTCATCGAAAAAGCAAAGGAGTTGAAACTATGGTGAAAAGCGTATATATGAAAACATCACTAGCTATTGCAGGGAGTGATTCAAGCGGAGGCGCAGGTATTCAGGCAGATATAAAAACAATGACAATGAATGGTGTTTATGCCATGAGTGTGATTACTGCTCTTACGGCACAAAATACCCTTGGTGTGCGAGGGATTTGTGAAACCGCTCCGGAATTTTTGAAGGAGCAAATTGATGCAGTATTTGAAGATATATTTCCTGATAGCGTGAAAATTGGTATGGTATCATCAAAAGAACTTGTGGATGTAATTGCAAAAAGGCTAAATTTCTATAATGCCAAAAACATTGTTATTGACCCGGTTATGGTGGCAACAAGCGGAGGGGTTCTTATGAAATCTGATGCTATTGAAGCACTCACCAAAAAATTATTTCCCATTGCAACCCTTGTAACTCCAAACATTCCCGAAGCAGAAGTTTTATCGGGTATGAAAATCAAATGCCGGGAGGATATGATAAAATCTGCAAAATATATTAATGAAACCTACGGGTGCAATGTACTATTAAAAGGAGGTCACAGTGAAGATGATGCAAACGACCTTTTATGCGAAAGAGGAAATATTATTTGGTTTGAAAGCAAAAGAATTGACAACCCCAATACTCACGGAACGGGATGTACACTTTCTTCTGCCATTGCTTCAAATCTTGCCAGGGGTTTTTCGGTTGGTGAGTCGGTAGAGAGAGCAAAGGGCTACATTTCAGAAGCCCTTGCCTATGGTCTTGATTTGGGAAAAGGATCGGGACCGCTGATGCACAACTTTAAACTTAATACAAATTATTCAGATTAGATATTTGTTTGAAAGGATGAATGAAATGAATTTATACACAACACAAATGGAAGCTGCAAGAAAAGGCATTATTACTCGTGAGATGAAAATCGTAGCAAAAAAAGAATTTAAAACATCAGAAGAAATAAGGGAACTTGTTGCAAATGGTCAGGTGGTTATCTGTGCAAACAAATTGCACACCTGCATAGAGCCGAATGGTATCGGCTCTATGCTCCGCACAAAAATAAATGTTAATCTGGGCGTTTCGAGAGATTGCGTGGACTATGATACCGAAATGGAAAAAGTGATGGCAGCAGTCAACATGGGGGCTGATGCTATTATGGATTTATCATCACACGGAAATACTCAACCTTTCAGACAAAAACTCACAAAAGAATGTACGGCAATGATTGGCACAGTTCCTGTGTATGACAGTGTCATTCATTACCAGAGGGAATTATCAACACTTACTGCAAAGGATTTTATTGATGTTGTACGGCTTCACGCCAAAGATGGCGTAGATTTTGTGACACTGCACTGCGGAATCACAAAGAAAACAATTGAACAAATAAAAGAGCAAAAAAGAAAAATGAACATAGTGTCCCGCGGCGGCTCTTTGGTATTTGCATGGATGAGTATGACAGGAGAAGAAAATCCTTTTTACGAGTTTTACGATGAAATCCTTGATATCTGCCGTGAATATGATGTTACTGTATCACTTGGAGATGCATGCCGTCCCGGCTGTCTTGCAGATGCAGGCGATGTGTGTCAAATAGAAGAACTTGTAAGACTTGGAGAACTTACCAAACGTGCATGGGCAAAGGATGTTCAGGTCATGGTTGAAGGTCCCGGTCATATGCCTTTAGACCAGATTGAAGCAAATATGAAAATGCAACAAACAATATGCATGGGCGCACCGTTTTACGTTTTGGGCCCTATTGTGACAGATATCGCTCCGGGATATGACCATATAACCGCAGCTATTGGCGGTGCAATTGCAGCATCAGCCGGAGCAGCCTTTCTCTGCTATGTAACACCTGCTGAACATCTTGCACTCCCTAACGTAGATGATGTTAAGCAAGGTATTATTGCATCAAAAATTGCAGCTCACGCCGCTGATATTGCGAAACATATTCCTCATGCAAGAGATATTGATGACATAATGGCAGATGCACGAAGAGACTTTGACTGGAATATGCAATGGGAATGTTCTCTTGACTCCGCAAACGCAAAAAAAATCAGAGAAGACAGAAAGCCTGAATTTGAGGAAAGTTGCTCTATGTGCGGTAAGTTCTGCGCGGTAAGGAGCATGAATAAAGCTTTAAAAGACGAACATATTGATATATTATAAGCCATAAAGATATCCCTCCGTACAATAAATAACGGAGGGATATCTTTATGGTCTCTGAATTATTCTGAAATCAATTACTATTTACCTAATATATCCGACAGATTGGACTGAATCTTTTGTGCAACATCGGGTTTATTCATAGAATACACATGAACATGTTTTAGAAAAACAATAAAAAAAGGCACATTTACCGCACCTTTATTGTTACAACCATATATTCGGCAATTACATTCAATAGATAAGATCAATTGATATCATAATCATGACTATATAAAGTTACTCTACCTAATGTGATTAAAGTGCTTTAGTGTTATAAGGAATTTTTACTTTACGGTAATCAACACTCTATGACAAACTATTCAAATAATTTCTTTTTATAATTATTTAACGATTTACCAAATGTTATATTAATTGCGTGCTGTTTTTCTGCGCATGTTTTACAGATAGTCTGATCGTCATCTGCTATAACATCTGCTATTACATTTGCTTCATAACCTGTCCCTACAAACCATTCTTCGCAATCATCACACTTATGTATAAGTTTTGGGGCAAAATAAACGATTGCACAGATAAAAACAATCGTTAATAATAATTTCAATAGTTTTTTCATACCGTTCTCCTCATTTCTTTATTCTATGTCAAGATTTGATATATACCATTTTTCATCAATACGAGCGTATTCAAAATTTGCATTTGAAGTATTGTCTTCTCCCGAAATCTCATATGTAATTTCAGCAGAGGCAGAAGCGTTGTCTTCTTCTATCTCTATGTTATCAAGTTTGATTTTGATAGAAGAAAAGAATTCCTTTGAATTTTCCGGCAACTCGCTGAACAACACTTTAGCAAAACTGTCTAAAAGTTCGTCTGTGTCTTTGTCTGAAAACATTCCAATCAAACCGGTTAATTTTTTTACACTTCCACTGATATCAGGATCTATACAATCAAGCATTGCATTCATATCAAGCTTATTGCATGAATTTTCGAAGTTCTTGGTAAGTGTTTTAATTTCATTTTTTTGATTGCCACACGCACACATGCTAATAGTTAACACTATTATTAATATTAACGCAGCACACATTTTAAATATTTTCATGACTTAAACCCCTCCTATGGATTACATATTCCGCACGGCAAATATTCATTGTCTATCAGCCATGTTCTTGTACCATTGAAAGTCTCTTTGTTTTGAGGTTTAATGTATTTAACCGAAGAACATCCATCATTGTGAAACTTCATAGTATTTGTATTTAAAATATATATCGTACCGTTATTCTCATTTTGAATCTTTTGTTTTTCCTGTTCAAAGTCTTTATCAGATTCGTTCTCTGATTTTAATCTACTCGTACCATCCAGATAGTTTATTTCAACCCCGGGTTGAATATTATTAACAAACACATTGAATGATACGCCTTCGCCATCATCTTCGACTGAAAATGCTTCCATCTGCACACCTTTTACAAGAAGATTATCGCCTTCAAACACAGGAGTTACCCTATACATAACATGATTTTTAGTTTCTTTCACATA
>JAZONV010000006.1:0-5720 GCA_045654685.1 Clostridia bacterium
AACACTGTGGCGAAAGCCCTCCTTGCCTAAAGGAGGGTGGCACGCGTCAGCGTGACGGGAGGATTCATTTTATAACTCAAGCACTTATAAATACTGCATTTGTGCACATTCAAATCCCTCCACCAAACTATCGTTTGGTCCCCCTCCCTTTAGGCAAGGGAGGCAACGCTCTGGTGCAAAATTCATCTTCAAACAGAGCGACAAACTCCAATTTACCACATAATCGTTGTTGATTTTTACGCATATTGTGGTATAATAAATATATGAAACGCTAATGGGATTTACAAGGACGTGAAATGTGATGAACAAACAAAAAAGCCTTAAAAACTTCTTCATTATGAGCCTCGGATGCATACTTTTATCTGTGGGAGTATACTTTTTCAAAATCCCCAACGGATTTGCAACGGGCGGAGTGACCGGTATCGGAACAATCCTTGGGAAAATAACCCCCATAACCCCGGCGGTATGGATCTGGATTTTGAATATTGCACTTTTGGTGCTGGGGTTTTTCTTCCTTGGCAAAAAGAACGTTTTTAAAACTGTGTATTGCAGTATGCTCTATTCGGCAATCACATATCTTTTTGAGGTTTTTTATCCCATTTCACACCCTCTCACAAATCAACCTTTCATGGAGCTTGCATATGCAATGCTTCTCACATCCATCGGCTCTGCCATGATTTTTAATGTGGGTTCATCATCGGGCGGAACGGACATTGCCGCTTTGATTTTGAAAAAATTCACAAACATAGATGTGGGGAAAGCCCTTCTGGCAGTTGACTTTATTGTGGCTTCAAGTTCGTTTTTCGTGTTTGATGTTCAGGTAGGGCTGTTTTCTTTGATGGGACTTTTTGCAAAGGCTTTCATTGTGGACATGGTAATAGAAAGCATGAACACCTGCAAATATTTCATTGTAATCACCACAAAACGTGAGGAAATATCGGAATATATCATGTCAAAACTTCATCACGGAGTGACTGTTGGAAAAGTTGTGGGTGAATATACCATGGAAGAAAAGGCTATGATTCACACAGTATGCAGAAGAATTGAAGCTGTAAAACTTCGAAACAAAGTGAAAGAAATTGACCCTCATTCTTTTGTTATAATAACCACAAGCAGCGAAATTATAGGCAGAGGATTCAGAAGCGTTTGATTTTAATATGATACTAAGGAGACTGACAAAAATGGAATGGACACAAGTGAGCATATTTACCACGGCAGAAGGAATAGACAGAGTGTGTGACATGCTGTCGGATTTGGGAATTGACGGCGTTGAAATTGAAGACGAACAGGATTTCAAAGATTTTCTTGAAGAAAACAAAAAATATTGGGACTATGTTGACGATGACCTTTTGAAAGAAAAGGCAAAAGAAACCTGCGTCAAGGTTTATCTTGAATCGGACAACACCTTTGATGGAAGAAAAAAAGAAATTGAAAACGCTCTTTTGAATCTGAAAAAAGAAGACACAGAAAACAAATGGGGAAGACTCTCTCTGGATACTGCCACTCTTTTTGAAGAAGACTGGGCAAACAACTGGAAGCAATATTTTCACCCCATAGAAGTTGGTGAAAAAATTCTCATTCAGCCAAGTTGGGAAGAACTTGAAGGTGAAACAGACAGAATTGTTTTCACGGTGAACCCCGGAATGACTTTCGGCACAGGAACTCACCACACCACAAAACTTTGCATCGAAGAACTTGAAAAGGTTGTAAACAAGGATTCAAGCGTTTTAGATTTGGGATGCGGAAGCGGAATTTTGTCCATCATATCCCTGCTTCTTGGTGCAAAGGAAGCCTATGCGGTAGACATTGACCCTGCATGTGAACATGTGGCAAGGGAAAATGCCGAGATGAATGGTGTTGACCTTTCAAAATATCACATATATTCAGGTGATGTTACAAATAACACCAAACTTTTTGAAACCCTGAATATCAGAAAATATGACGTTATTGTGGCAAACATTGTTGCAGATGTTATAATCGCAATACTGCCAACAGTTAAAAAACTGATAAAAGAAAACGGCACATTTATATGTTCCGGAATCATTGAAGAAAGACTTTCAGATGTTAAAGAAGCCATGAAGAAAGAAGGAATTGACTCATCCTTTGTTAAATATTCAGGTGGCTGGTGTGCTATAAATACAATTATGTAATTTGTCAATTTGCCGAAAAAGAAAATAAAGCGCAAAGGGGATTGAAAGGGGTAGCCCCTTTCAGAAAAAGAAAAAGCTCTATGATTATAAAGCATTTTGACGGTGCTTTGTTGTATGTGTTTTCGCACAAAGCTGTGGTGAAGAAAAAAATTCCGCCTGTTTTCTTTTGCGAAAGCAAAGGGATAAAAAACAGAGATTAAGCGAATCAGGAGCCGTCAGGCGACATTATGAGCGACTCTGTTTTTTGTCGATTTGCCGAAAAAGAAAATAAAGCGCAAAGGGGATTGAAAGGGGTAGCCCCTTTCAGAAAAAGAAAAAAACTCTTGACTAAACAGGGGTATTATTGATATAATGTATTGGTTAAGAGGTGTAACATATGCACAGATTTTTTACAGACACATCTTTGGATGGAGAAAACTGCGTGACAATCACAGGTGAAGATGTTTTACACATAACCCGTGTGCTCCGCTTAAAAGAAGACGATGACATCATTGTGTGCGACTCAAACGGAACAGACTGTGTATGCTCCATAACTTCTTTTTCAAAAGATGAAGTTAATGCCGTAATATTAAGGCGTGGAAAGTGCTTGAGCGAGCCTCCGGTGAACATAACTCTTTATCAGGGTGTCCCAAAAGGGGACAAACTTGACACCATAGTTCAGAAATGTGTTGAACTGGGTGCTGTGAGGATTGTTCCCGTTGCAATGAAAAGAAGCGTTGCCGTTATAAAGGACAGCGAAAAAAAGAGACAAAGGCTCAAAAAAATTGCAGACGAGGCGGCAAAACAATGTTCAAGAGGCAGACTTATTGATGTGGATTCGGTAATGACTTTTAAACAGGCAATGGAAGATTCAAAAGACGGTTTTGATTTGAAGCTTCTCCCCTATGAAGATGAAAAAGTCAAGTCCATGAAAGAATTGCTCAAAGAAAAAAATGATGCAAAATCCATATGCATTTTCATTGGTCCTGAAGGAGGATTTGACCCGTCAGAGGTTGAACTTGCAAAGGAAAACGGATTTCATTCGGTTTCCATGGGTCCGAGAATCATGCGCACAGAAACCGCACCCCTTGCTGCCATAACCGCAGTTATGTATGAACTGGGCGACTGGTGAGATACTAAAGAAAGTTTTATTTCATTATACTAATATATGTTGGAATTTATATACAGATAAATTCCGGAACTGGAGTTCAATATGAGAAAAAACAAGAAAAATTTTAGCCAGATGACAAAAAATTCTAAAGAGGTCATTCACAACAAAGCAAAGGCTCTGGAAAGAGAATCAAACATCACTCTTATTTCCGTTATGGTAATAATTGTTTCTTTCTTCCTGCTTTTATACATTCACAGCGCATTTAAAACAAATTATACTATGGCACTGGGAATCATAAATGTTGTTGATGTTTTGTTTGTTCTTGCAGCTATAGTATGCATTGTATATGCCACATGAAAAAAGAAAACATTCCTTTGGGAATATGCAATCTTTGCTCTTATTATGGCAGTTTTCTACTATCTTCTCCCCAGAGGCACATCGGGCATCCCCGGTCTTGTTTCTGAAAAAGACGGTATGATAGTAATCTCATCTTTTGCTGAAAAACTTTCTAAAATTATTTCAAGCCAGAATATTATCTATGCTTTGTGGGGAATTAATGTTATATATTGCATATTCACAATTATTTTCCATTCTGCAAGATATACCAAAATCAAAAAGGGTAATATGTAATGAAAATTGTTATTCAAAGAGTAAAATATGCCTCCGTTACGGTGGATGGCAAAATATGCGGAAAAATAGACCAAGGCCTCATGGCCTTGGTCGGTTTTTGTGAAAAAGATTCTGCCAATCTTCTTGAACCCATGGCAGAAAAAATGATAAACTTAAGAATTTTTGAAGATGATGACGAAAAAATGAACTTGTCTCTTTTGGATGTGGAAGGAAATCTCCTTGCCATATCACAGTTCACTTTGTATGCCGATTGCAAAAAAGGCAGACGGCCATCTTTCAATCTTGCAAAAAGAGCAGATGAAGCAAATGACCTTTATGAAAAGTTCGTGAAAATCTGCCAAGAAAAAATGGGTAAAAAAGTTGAAACCGGAATTTTCGGCGCAGATATGAAAGTTGAACTTTTAAATGACGGACCGGTCACAATAATTCTTGATTCTGATGAGATTGTAAAGTAAAAAAATTAACAATCGTGTACCGAAAAGTACCCGTCAAGACAAAGGGAAAAACGCTTGGGTTCGCAAGGGAAACATTCAATTGACACTTCCTCATATTCCTTAAATCTCAATGCCGTGAAAAGTCTTTTGTCGTCAATGTCGGAAAAGACAAATCTCACCCCTGAAAGGTCAAGGAGATTGAGAATGGATTTTCCGAGACCAAAATCCATTTCGAACATCTTATATTCATCCGTGGTTTCAATCTTTGTGATATATGCACATTCTCCGCACACTTTTGCTGCGGCTACTCCAAATATGGTTTCCCCGTCTTTTGCACTCATAACAACTGTATCGGAGACGTTTTCAATTCCGAATCTTGCGAAGACAGCGCTGTCTTCGCATTTTTTTATTTCTATCATTTTCTGTCACCTTCGCCTTTTGCATTTTTTTGTATCAGCTCAATTTCTGCTTTTGTGAGATGTCTCCATTTTCCTATGGGAAGATTTCCCAAATTGAGTCCGCCCTCGCTGACTCTTTTGAGTCCGAGGACCTTAAATCCCACCTCACGGCACATTTTTCTGACCTGACGGTTTCTGCCCTCGTGAATTGTTATGATGAGAACTGCGCTCCCCTTTGATGCCTCTAAAACATCAGCCTTTGCAGGAGCGGTTTTTCTTCCGTCAATCACAACACCCGTCTCCAGAAGTCTCAAAGCATTTGCCTTGGCTTTACCGGTGACCCACACATGATAGGTTTTTTCAAGATGATGTTTGGGGTGAGTCACTTTGTAGGTGAAATCACCATCATTTGAAAGAAGAAGCAACCCCTCGGTGTTAAAATCGAGTCTTCCAACGGGATAAACCCTTGCATTCACATCCCCGAGAAGATCCATAACCGTGGGACGGTCTTTGTCGTCTGATACCGTTGTGACATATCCAACGGGTTTGTTGAGCATTATGTAAAATTTCTTTTCTTCCGATTCTATTTTTCTGCCGTCAACGAAAACCTCATCTCCCGGAAACACCTTTGTTCCAAGTTCGATAACCTTTTCTCCGTTGACTGTTACCCTACCCTGACAAATCAGTTCTTCTGATGCTCTTCTTGATGCAACCCCTGAATGGGCAAGGAATTTTTGCAGTCTCATTTCTTCCATTTTTCATACCTCGCTAAATGATTATGTATATATTTTATTATTTTTTTCAGTCATAGTCAAGAGCAATCCGAAAAATGAAATAATACAAACACGTTTTTATAAAATTATAACGTTGGGAGAACAAATTGGAGTTTGTCGAGTTGTTTGAAGATGAATTTTGCACCAGAGCGTTGCCTCCCTTGCCTAAAGGGAGGGGGACCAAACGATAGTTTGGTGGAGGGATTTGAATGTGCACAAATGCAGTATTTATAAGTGTTTGAGTT
>JAZONV010000007.1:0-2332 GCA_045654685.1 Clostridia bacterium
TGATATGCACCCCAAAAGTTAGACACTTTTGGAGGTGCATATTTTTATGGGTAAAACAGGAAGAAAAAACAAAAACTACTCGCCAGAATTCAAAATATCTGTTATAATGGATATGCGTGAACACCATTTAGGATATTGCGAAACAGCAAGAAAATTTGATTTAGGAGATCCACGAAAAGGATCATCTGTACATATGCTGCAACGGTGGGAACGCATATTCTTAGAAGAAGGAGCCGAAGGTCTTATGAAAGAAAGACGAGGCAGAGCTTGTAAAGCAAGCGGAACACGAAAAGGTCGCCCGCCTAAACTTGATAAAAAGGTTGAAGAGGATTTGATTGCTGAAAATCAACGTCTTAGAATGGAGATAGATTACTTAAAAAAACTGAGTGCCTTAGTTCTTGCGGAAGAGCGAAAGAACGGCAAAAAGCGTTGATTATCGCTGAATTAAGGCATTTGTATCCGCTTAAAGATTTATTGGAATTGTCAGGTCTTGCAAGAAGCACATTTTACTATTATCTAAAATCAAAAGACGCAGATAAATACAAAGAAGTCAAAGACGATATACTTGACATATTCAATCAAAATAAAGGAAGATACGGATACAGAAGAGTTTTATCCGTGCTTAAACAAAAAGGATATACAATTAACCATAAAACGGTATTAAAACTCATGAATGAGCTTAATATTAAAGGAAAACAACGAAAGAATGATAAGTATCATTCATACAAGGGTGAAGTTGGCAAGGTGGCTGATAATTTACTTAAAAGGGATTTTACAGCAACAAAGCCATTCGAGAAACTTACAACAGATGTAACAGAATTTAAGGTGTGCGATGATAAAGTATATTTATCTCCGGTAATGGATTTATACAACAGAGAAATTGTTTCATACTCAATTTCATTAAGCCCAAACTTATGGCAAATCAGAGAAATGCTTGATGACTTGTTTAGGAAACTTCCTGCCGATGCAAGGCCGCTATTTCATTCAGATCAAGGTTGGCAATACCAACACGTAGAATATCAACAACTTCTATCAGAGCATAATATTACCCAAAGTATGTCGAGAAAAGGTAACTGTATGGATAATGGAGCTATGGAAAATTTCTTTGGTAGATTAAAGGTTGAAATGTTTTATGGTGAAAAATTTGAAAGCGTAAATGCTTTCATTGATGAATTGAAAAGATATATTAATTACTACAACAATGAAAGAATTTCTATGAAACTAAAAGGAATGAGTCCGGTACAATACCGAACTCATTCACAATCAAGTTAATATTAAATTTTTGTCCAAACTTTGGGGTTCACTTCATTAATTCTGTCCTTTTTTATATACGTTTTTTCAATTGTTTTCTGTATTTGATTAAACTATTTTTAGTATTCTCAATATTAGTTTAAATTACAGGCATGGTTTAATACTGCTTTTATATTTTATATATGTAATAATATCATCTTCATCAATCGTATGTGGAAGTTCAATAGTAAGCACATAATTTCTTGTGTTGTCATCAACTTGTTCAACGGCGGTGTTGTATATGGTTATATTCATTTCCTGAAGTTGTGACACAAGTTGTTTGCGATATCCTTTTTCGGTTACACCTTTTATACTGAGTGTTTTAAGCTTGGTATTATGATTTTTATGAAAATCAAGATGCATAATTATCTGAGCCAAAAATATAATTATTGTAGCGCCGATACCTATGGTATACATTCCCGCACCTATTGCCATACCTATGCCTGATGTCGCCCATATACCTGCAGCGGTAGTAAGACCTGTTACCGTATTTTTGTGTACAAAAATCATACCTGCCCCAAGAAAACCTATTCCGCTTGCAATGGTTGATGCAACTCTTGATGGATCAAGGCGTATTTCTCCCAGGAAATTTGCCTTTTCGGCAACAGCTGCAACATCAAAAAATGCATATTTTGATACAATCATAATAAGTGCAGCTCCGCAAGACACAATAAAGTGTGTTTTGATCCCTGCTTCTTTTGATTGGTTTTTACGTTCCAATCCTATAAGAATTCCGCACACACCGGCTATAAACAATCTTAATACATATATAAGTTGTTGTGTATCCATCTTTTATCATACTCCTTTTATTTTGGGAAAATTCTTTTTATTACTTTCATAAAACCAGTTCCAGTTTTTGCAACATTTCGAACAGCCTTTTTTGCATTGTTTATAAATCCATCTTTTGGAATGTCCTGGTACTGGGCTTCAACAGGTTGTATTCCATCCGTAAGCAAAGAGCGAATCATACTTTTTTCTCTTTCTATGTTTCTGACAGTAGAATCCATAACATTGAGTTGCAACGATATATCATCCATTTTTT
>JAZONV010000008.1:0-20737 GCA_045654685.1 Clostridia bacterium
CACGAGCCGTTAAGAAAACGATTGATAATCGTATTTAGGTGAGTGATGCGCAGGCGGGTACCGAAGCCTTTGGCTTGGGTCGACAAGCAGGGCAGATTGCGTAGCAATATGCGAGGTTCTCGTACGGGTCACCAAGAAAAAAGCACTTGCGTTTGCAAGTGCTTTTTTCAATGAAGCGTTCCTGATGGAACATTAAGTTGCTGTCGCTAATGAAGTTGCCTTCGGCAATGAAGTGTTGCTGACGCAACATTAAGGGACGCTTTGCTTCATAAATTCGCAAAGCGAATTTTCTTCATGACGGCAACGCCGTCACTTCATATTTGCTGATAGGCAAATACATCATTTACATTTTTTTAATTTTATGTTATATTTAAATTGAGGTAGGTAGTTTAAATGCGTGAGGATAAATTATCTATTCAATCTATGGACTTTGCTGTTGACATTATAAACCTTGTTAGGGAATTAAAATCGAAAAAAGAAAATATTATCTCAAACCAAATCGGCAGAAGTGGCACATCCATAGGTGCAAATATTCACGAAGCTAATTATGCTCACAGCAAAAATGATTTTATTTCTAAATTACAAATAGCTCTTAAGGAATGTTATGAAACTGAGTACCGGTTAGAATTGTTCGTCAAATCTGAACTGTTAGACAGAGATAAGGCTACAATGAATGCGGAACAATTCGGGAAATGCTTATTTCTTCCATAAACACCGCCAAAGCAAACACCGAAAGACCAAAACAACTTTAACTTTTTACGCCGTCACGAAAGTGGCGGTTTTCTTTTTTGTCCGTTTTACTATTTCAAATTTTTTTACATTCCCTTTTGCTTTTAACGTAAAGTTCCTCGTTTCAGGAAATGTCTTTTCCTGTCTTTTCAAAAAGTTCCTTTGCCTCGGCGTTAACCCTTTTTAAACTTTCATAAACAGGAGTTTTTTCTCCTTTTTCACATATGGGATGATTGTGCCACCATCCGCCGGTATAGCACGCCCACATAAAGGTTTTTGCTCCATATTTTACGGCATTTAAAATCTGAAATCTCATTTGCTCCAAGGATATGATTTTCCCTTCATCTGACGAACTCACCTGACCCACAACCCACATTTCCTTTCCGTACTTTTTGCACGCATCAGACACTACGGAAAGATTTTCAAGGTACAAATCAGTATCTTTGCAGGAATAGGGATAGTGGTCAAAGCAAACATAATCAAGAGGAACTGTTTCACAGTATTTCTCAATATATTCTCTGTAGGTTTCGCATCCCCATTGCTTTTTCCTCTCACTTTCATCACAGGTTGCATATGTACCATAATTGGCATAGAGATTTGTATATGGAAAAGGGGTGATATTCTTTTCTTTAAAAAGAGATACGATTTTTTTGACATACCCAAAATCCTTTGATGAAATTTCATCCCCCATATCAATTCCCCAAACTGCACTATGATGAACATATTCATCAAGTGCGGTTTTATATTTTTCAAATGGGCAATATTTTTCCATCTCTCCGCTTTTTTCACCCTCTGCACCCCACCAATGGGGAAGAAAATCTGAGAGAATTGCACCGATGGAATATTTTTCAAAAAGATCAAGAGTTTTTATGTCATAATCCATAGACACAATGAAATCTATATTTGCGTCTTTAATGTCTTTTATGTGGCTTTTTGTCCGTGCATACGGCCTCAATATATATGCACCTATATTAAATTTGCTCATCCGTAAATTCTGTCCTTTATGGCTCTGAAGTTTTCTTCAGATGCTCCATATTTTTGTGACGGAACATTGAAAGGCGGGCGAAGTTTTTCCTCGGGATCAAATCTGTCCATTCCTCCTAAAAGTCCGTGGTGGTCTGTTCCGCCGGAAATGTAGAGATTATATTCTTTTGCCATTTTTTCCGCCTCAAGAGCCTCTTGGTCGCTGAGGTCAGGATGCCAGACTTCAATTCCTTTTAGTCCCATTTCAACAAGTTTCGGAACATACTGAAGTTGATTTTTGGGATGGGCAATAGTGGCAATTCCTCCTGCATTGTTGATAAGTTCAATAACCTCATGTACCTCCCAGATTCTGTTTGGCATAATATCATATATAAACTGATTTTCAGGGCCGTAACCAAAAGCGGTTTTTCTGAAATTGTCATAGTCTTTCATTGTCACGTCCCCTTTTTTCAAAAGAGTCCTGAACACATGGTCAACACAAAGCCACTCAACGCCCGGATTTGCCCTTTTGACATCATCCCAGTCAATCCCCTTTATGATACCTTTTTCAATATCTATGTCAAAAAGAGTTTTTGTTCTGAAAATTTCCCTTTCAGCCATAAGTCGGCAATATTCTCTGATTCCCTTGTCATTTATGTCAAAATCAAGACCTGTTATGTGAAAGTGCGCATCCCCAACGCAAGTGAATTCTATTCCCGTGATATATTCCATGCACATTCTCTTGCAAGCATCAATATATTCTTCGATTCCGCTCATGGCATCATGGTCCGTGAGAGCAACGGCACCATACCCCTCACCTCTTGCTATTGCAACAAGTTCGGTGGGAGTGAATTCACCATCAGAATGAACCGAATGCATATGAAGATTTGCATATAATCTTTTGAAATTTCCCATTTTTACACATCCTTTATGTTTTTCTCTCATCAAAATTCAAGTTCGTCTCTGAAATATCCCCTTGTATCTGCCCTTTTTCCGAATTTATCTCCTATGGACACCCTCACAAAAAGTGCTCTTTCGTCAATTTCAAAATCCGCAGATTCAATGGTCTCACTCTCATTTGCATAGAGTCTTTTGGGTGATTTGCTTCCTGTGTAGACAATAATATTATCAACAGGGGAACATTCAATGTGAATTTTGTTTCCGACCATTGAAACCTCTTTGAATGTGGGCCCCATGGAAGAATACATTTCCCCTTTTTCCATTGCTTCAAATATGGAATCATAGGAAAACTCTTTTGGCATAATCATTGTGAATGCACCGTAGGAATCGCAAAGAGGATGATCATCGGGATAGTCGTTATGGTTATCGTCTGAGGAATGGCAGAAAACTGTTTTTCCTGCACGGAGAAGTTTGTTATACAGATTTCCGTTATATTCAAGTGCACTGAGTTTATGTGCAGAATAGTTGCACATTTCCATACTGAAAAATCCCTCATACTGCATTATGTCTTTTTCTTCCTCCATTGACCAGCATGGGTGATTGTAGGCAACAATATATCCGTTTTCTCTTGCTTCTTTCACAAACTGATTTATATATGCCACGCTATATTCCCTCGGTCTTTGGGAGCCTGCCTTTGGAAGACTTTCGGCTCTTTCTTTTGATATATATTTGCAGCACGGGGCGTTATAGCATATTATTGTTTCGTCTTTTTGCTCTCTTGCAAAAAGATTCAGGTGCACCTCTTTTTCATACACATCATAGGCACAGTTCTTGGCTTTTCTTATGTATGCTTCATATCCTGTTATTGTGATAAAATCTTTGTCATCAAGGTATGAATGGCACTTCGGGGATTCGTGATCTGTTATGGAAAGGATGGAATATCCTTTGTTTTTATACATTTGTTTAAGTTCATGAGGAGTTCTTTTCCCATCAGAAAGGGTGCTGTGACAGTGAAGATTTGCTTTGTACTGTCTTTTGTGAGGTGAAATGAGATATATCATGTCTGAAAATCCCCCTTAAAATTCATTTAATAAATTATACTCTTGAAATGGGAATAAATCAATAGAAACTGTTTGAAAATCAAAATTATAGTAAAAAAATGCAACGGAGTTTCTTGATTGATATTCGAAAAAAGAAAAAATGGTAATTGGGGTTAAGAATATTAGTTGATTTTATTTCCATTTTGGTGTATCATAATTATATCATCAAAACTACGGAGGTATACCGTGAAAACAACAATTAAAGAAATATATTCAAATTCTCAATCATTCAGCGAAAAAGAAATTCAGATATCGGGATGGATAAGAACAATCCGTTCATCCAATGTTTTTGGATTTATCGAAATAAATGACGGAACATTTTTCAAAAATATTCAGGTGGTTTTTGAAAAGGATATAATAGAAAACTATAAGGAAATCGCATCTATGAATGTGGGTGCAGCCTTAAACATCAGGGGGACTTTGGTTCTCACCCCCGAGGCAAAACAACCCTTTGAAATAAAAGCAACCGAAATTTTGGTGGAAGGGCTTTCAACTCCCGATTATCCTTTGCAGAAAAAAAGACATTCTTTTGAGTTTTTGAGAACCATTGCCCACCTTCGCCCCCGTACAAACACATTCAGCGCTGTTTTCAGAATACGCTCTCTTGCAGCATATGCAATACACAAATTTTTTAACGAACGAGGATTTGTGTATGTTCACACTCCAATCATCACAGCAAGCGACTGCGAAGGTGCAGGAGAAATGTTCAGGGTCACAACCCTTGACATGGACTCCCTTCCCATGACCGATGGAGGAAATGTGGATTTTTCCGAGGACTTTTTCGGAAAAA
This sequence comes from Clostridia bacterium, assembly GCA_045654685.1. Taxonomy (GTDB): domain Bacteria; phylum Bacillota; class Clostridia; order UMGS1810; family UMGS1810; genus RGIG1828. The sequence continues at coordinate 4,483 of JAZONV010000008.1, forward strand.
GTGCAAATCTCACCGTAAGCGGACAGCTTAATGCTGAAACCTATGCCCTTGCATTCAGAAACATATACACATTCGGTCCCACATTCAGAGCAGAAAACTCAAACACCACCCGTCATGCGGCAGAATTCTGGATGATTGAGCCTGAAATTGCTTTTTCTGACCTTTCAGACGATATGGCACTTGCAGAAGATATGCTGAAATCCATCATAAACTACTGCCTTGAAAACGCTCCCGAAGAAATGGAATTTTTGAATTCTTTTGTGGACAAAGGTCTGATTGAAAGGCTCAAAAATGTTGCAAATTCAGAGTTTGGAAAAATCACATATACAGAGGCTATTGAAATTCTGGAAAAGAACAACGACAATTTCGATTTCCCCGTACATTGGGGAAGTGACCTTCAGACAGAACACGAAAGGTATCTGACAGAAGAAGTATTCAAACGTCCTGTTTTTGTAACGGATTATCCAAAGGAAATAAAGGCGTTCTATATGAGACTCAATGACGACGGCAAAACCGTTGCCGCAATGGATTGCCTTGTTCCGGGAATCGGCGAAATTATCGGCGGAAGTCAGAGAGAAGAAAGAGAAGATGTTCTGATTGAAAGAATGGAAGAGATGGGACTCAAAAAAGAAGATTACTCATGGTATCTGGAACTTCGCCGTTTTGGCGGAACAAAACACGCAGGCTTTGGTCTCGGTTTTGAAAGAGCTGTTATGTATCTTACGGGAATGTCAAACATAAGAGATGTTATTCCTTTCCCCAGAACCGTTGGGAATGCGGAGTTTTAAATTGACAAAAACGGATTTTATTTATGCCGTATCCGACAAAGAGTATATCTCCGAAAAAAATGTGTGCAGTGATTTTTGCTTCCAAATTACAATGTGAAGTGCAAAAATTGAAAAAGATATTTTTGAAAAGGATGATGAAAAAATGAAGATTTCTTTAAAAGTTTATGGGTGGATGCTGTTGTTGATTATTGCAATGGGATTTTCCGTTTCGGCTTTTGCATTTCAGGAACCGACCGAAGAAAAGGTTACTGACACAAATATTTCAAATAATACTGCTCTTATTTCGGAGAACCGATATAAAGACAGCAGAAAACTTTTCCCTGTTGATTTAAAAAGCAAAAACGAGGATTTTGCTTTTTCACACAATTTTGATCTTCTCAGCAAAAGCGAAAAAAATATTAGTCCCATATACGATTTTAGTATAGATGACGATAAACTGACCGGAGAACTCAGTGGTGAGATTGTTTCGGAACAATCAGAAAATGCTGTCATTGTACTTGCCGTATATGATAACGGCGTAGTGACATACGCGGATATATTGGAGCAAACGCTTCACGCAGGAAGCAACTCCTTTAATTTTAATGATATCAGTGCATCCTTTAAAGGTGAAAACCTGAGTGTTAAAACATTTATACTGAAAAAAAGCAATTTTTCTCCGATTTGCTCTGATTATGAGTTTGCTGTTTGTTACGCACCCCAAATTTATGTTGATGATGCCGCTGTTTCACATGACACACCAATGTATATTTATGATGATGAAATTATGGCATCGGTAAATGTTTTGCAAAAGTTGGGGGTTTTGGTGCAGTATGACAGTGAAACGGGCATTATCTATACAATGAAAAACAATCACTATCTCAATATGCAGTTGGGCAATTCTACAATCGCTTCAAAATATGGTGAGGAATGGCAAAGCCACACAACACAGAGAAAACCGACAATTGCTCATAATGATATTTACATACCTTTATCAACTGTGTGTGATATATATAACTTTGAAACGGAAAGAGACACATATACCGGAGTGGCGAACTTTTATACAAATGAATTTCTTACAAATGAAAGCCAAAATCCGGAATATTGCAGTTTCATCAGCAACGGACTTATTTTCTACAGCGTGGTTGAGCAGCCGTATATTTATATAACAGACGGAAGTGCCACCATATCGTATGCCGCAGGCGGTCCTGTTTCTGAAATTATTGTGGAAGGTGAATGGATTTATTATTACAACAATGATAACAAATATATTTACAGGATGAATATGAATGACGGATCAAAAACGGCATTGCTTTTATGCAACGCCCCGGGAATTACACTCTTTAACGGAAAGATATATACCAGTCAGAGAGTATATAACATTGCTACGGGAAAAAGTGTATATTATGGATTTGGCAGTGATGCTTATTACATATTGGACAGAACATATGTTTCCTGTGTTATATATGGAATGGTAGCCAATCCCGGGGACAGACCGGCTACTGTTACGGTTAAAATAGTGAAAGTTAATATCGATTCGGGAGAAATAGCAAAGGAATCATCGGTACGCTATATAAATTATTCAAAGTACAATAGTTATCATTATTTTGAAGATGCGGTTTATATGAATGATGAATGGTATATATCTCTTCGTGATCCTTATGATACTTATTTGTATTTCAAAGGAACCTCCAACGGAAAAATTTCAGATTCAACAAAAAATAATTTTGAAGATATCAAAGAAATGGAATTGATTAAAGGAAGAGGTGACAGTGATAAATACTCAAAGACAAACTCAACTTCTGTTTATAAATTTACTGTTGAAGCATCTTCTGGTACTCGGAAAATAGTGCGTATAAACAGAAAAACGCAGTTTAAAGAAACGCTGATATCCACGTCAAATTATGCCTATCTTGCAGCAGTAACTGATGATTTTATGGTATATTATGAGTTTGTTCGAAAAAATTATGTTATCACTGCATTGAACATAATGCTTGCCGACACAGAAGGAAATATTTACGGAGCATTGGGATATTATTCAAATGGAGTTTTTACGCCGACAATATAATAAGCATAATTATGCGGTAAATTTATAATTAAAGAGAAATCTCCGAAAATACCAAAAGCCCATTTCAAAGATTTGTTTTTCTTTGAAATGGGCTTTTTTTATTTATTGGCACTTTGCGGTGCGTTCACTTTTTGGAAGTCTGAAGACAATCAAAAATGGACGCAGACAAGGAAACGCGAAGCAGACAGTACTTTCCGCCTTACAAAAGTCATCCAAAACAGATTTTATAGCGGAAAATTTCCACTTGAACATCGTTAAAATGCTCATAAATCCGTCATAAAGGATTCATTGCGCTTTTGCCTCGTTCAATCATAAATTTTCTCGCTAAAAATTCTGCGACCTGAAAAACCCCGGGGCAATATATAAACACCAAAGAAAAAATATCTGTTTTAGAGTTCATTCTTCCAACTGCAAAACAACTGTTTTTAGGCTGATTCGGATAACTTTTCCAAGGCTTCGGCAATGAGCGTTTCCGCAGTAAGCAATGCGCCTCAATTCTGTTTTTTGCTATATGCCAAAAACTACATTAAAAGACATACGCCCATTTTAAAGATTTAGTTTCCTTAAAATGAGCGTCTATTATTTTTCTGCACTTGCGGTGCGTTCGCTTTTTGGCAGTCTGACAGACAATCAAAAACGGACGCAGACAAGGAAACGCGAAGCAGACAGTACAAAGGTACGGCAATGAGCGTTTCCGCAGTAAGCAAAGTGCCTCAATTCTTTGTTTTTGGCTATATGCCAAAAACTACATTAAAAGACATACGCCCATTTCAAAGATTTGTTTTTCTTTGAAACGGGCGTTTTTATTTCCGGCACTTTGCGGTGCGTTCACTTTTTGGCAGTCTGCCTCACACGCTTTCGTGGAATGTTCTCGATATTACTTCAAGTTGCTGTTCTTTTGAAAGTCTGTGGAAATTCACCGCATATCCCGAAACTCTTATGGTGAGCATAGGATATTTATCGGGGTTTTCATAAGCTTCAATGAGCATATCACGATTTAAAACGTTAACATTCAGATGCTGTGCTCCCTGAACAAAGTATCCGTCAAGAATGTTTACAAGGTTATCCACTCTCTCTGTCTTGGTTTTTCCAAGAGCAGAAGGAACAATGGAGAATGTGTTGGAAACACCATCCTGACAAACATCTTCATATGGTATTTTTGCAACGGAGTTTAAAGATGCCAAAGCACCGGACTTATCTCTTCCGTGCATTGGATTTGCACCGGGGGCAAGAGGTTCACCCAATTTTCTTCCGTCAGGAGTTGAACCGGTCTTTTTACCGTACATTACGTTACTTGTGATGGTGAGAGCAGAAAGTGTATGTTTTGCATCTCTGTAAAGCTTGTGCTTTTTAAGCTCCGAGCTAAACTTTTTAACAATATCTACTGCAAGTGAATCAACATCATCATCGTCATTTCCGTATTTGGGGAACTCTCCAACAGTTTCATAATCAACTGCAAGACCATCTTCGTTTCTTATGGGCTTAACCTTTGCATATTTTATTGCTGAAAGGCTGTCTGCGGCAACAGAGAGACCGGCAATACCAAAAGCCATAAGTTTTTCGGGGTCTGTGTCATGAAGTGCAAGCTGACTTGACTCATAAGCATATTTATCATGCATATAGTGAATGATGTTGTTTGCCTTAACATACATTCCTGCAACAAATTCCATAACTTTTTCGTAGTTTTTCCAAACTTTTTCATATGAAAGAACTTCATCTTTTATGGGTTCTATTCCGGGAACAACTTTTACGCCGCTGATTTCATCAACACCGCCGTTTATTGCATAGAGAAGGCTCTTTGCAATGTTACATCTTGCACCGAAAAACTGCATCTGTTTTCCCATTTTCATTGCAGAAACACAGCAAGCAATTGCATAGTCATCGCCATAAAGAGGTCTCATAACAGTATCGCTTTCATACTGAATTGAATCTGTCTTTATGGAAATGTCAGCACAGAACTTTTTAAAGTTTTTGGGAAGGTTTTCATCCCAGAGTACTGTAAGGTTTGGTTCGGGAGATGTTCCCAAGTTTATGAGAGTGTGAAGATATCTGAAAGATGTTTTTGTAACAAGAGGTCTTCCGTCAAGACCAATACCTCCCACAGATTCTGTTACCCATGTGGGGTCTCCGCCAAAAAGTTCGTTATATTCAGGTGTTCTGAGGTGTCTTATGAGACGGAGTTTTATTATGAGCTGGTCAACAAGTTCCTGTGCTTCTTCTTCTGTGATTATTCCTGCATCCAAGTCTCTTTGAATGTATATATCAAGGAAAGTTGATGTTCTTCCAAGACTTGTTGCCGCACCATTATTTTCCTTTGTTCCTGCAAGGTATGCAAGATAGAGGTGCTGAACTGCCTCTTTTGCGGATACTGCAGGCTTTGTTATGTCTGCGCCATAAGTTTCGGCCATACGTTCAACTTCTTTTAAAGCCTGTATCTGCATATTAACCTCTTCGCGAAGTCTTATAACCGAATCGGTCATATCGCCTTCCATATTTTTGAGGTCTTTTTGTTTATCTTCAATAAGTCTTTCGGTTCCGTAAAGTGCAACTCTTCTATAGTCACCGATAATTCTTCCTCTGCCGTAGGCATCGGGAAGACCTGTTAAAAGTCCTGCTCTTCTTGCAAGTCTCACCTCTGTGGGATATGCATCAAAAACACCCTGATTGTGGGTTTTTCTGTATTGAGCAAAGTGGGAATGAATGTCAGCATCCAATACGTATCCGTATTTGTCAAGACATTGCTGTGCCATTCTCATTCCGCCATAAAGATTTACCATTCTTTTTAAGGGTGCATCTGTCTGAAGTCCAACAATTGTTTCGTTTTCTTTGTCAATATAGCCGGGTGCGAAATTACAGATTCCGGAAATTCTCTTTGTTTCCACATCATAAACTCCGCCGCGTCTGCGTTCTTCCATCAGAAGTTCAACGCATTTATCCCAGACTTTTTGAGTCTTTTTGCTGGGACCGGAAAGAAATTTTCCTGTGCCTTCATAAAGAGTGTAGTTATTCTGTATAAAATCACGGACATTTATTTCCGTTTGCCATATTCCGCCGTTAAACTCTTTTCTCTCTTTCATAGCGTTTTCCCTCCAAAATATTTTTTCCTGAAAAACTCGCACTTTTCCTTATCCATAGCCTCGGTCTGCTCTAAAGGAGGCTTGATTCCAAGTGCTTCATACTTATATTCTCCCATTTTGTGAAAAGGAAGAAGTTCAACATCCCTATAAAAAGGAATCTTATTTTCTATGTAAATTTTAAGATTTTTCATATATTCATCGGTGTCATTTATTCCCGGAACAACAACTTGTCTTACAATTGTCTCGGGTCTGACTCTTGAAAGTGCTTCAAGAAAACTGTCACATTCGGTCATTTCCCTTCGGCACATTTTTTGGTAGGCGTCTTCGTCTGTTGCCTTAACATCAAAAAGCACAAGATCGCAAAGTTCTAAAATTTCATCATATCCACCCACACCAACACCGGATGTGTCAAGACAAGTGTGAATTTTTTCTTCCCTGCACTTTTTCAGACATTCCAAAAGGAAATCCCTTTGCAAAAGAGGCTCGCCGCCGGAAAAGGTGACTCCCCCTCCGCTTCTTTCAAAATATGGTCTGAAGCGAAGAATCTTTTTCAAAATGTCATCAGACGAAATTTCATTTCCGTCCGACACATCCCAGGAATCGGGGTTATGACAAAAAAGACATCTTAACGGACAACCCTTAAAAAACACTACCGTTCTGATTCCGGGTCCGTCCACAAGCCCCATTGATTCAATTGACAGTATCCGTCCTTTTGCCATATTTCCTCCCAAAAAAACCGCCCCGAGCAAAACAATTCTGCCCAGACGGTCGGCTGCCAAAGGTCATACTCCCCTGCAGGCACTTCTGCATAATCCGTCAGTTGTATGACACCTGTATTATATAATACTTTAAAGATTTTGTCAACTCCCTATTTTTAAAAAAATCACAATATATTGTGGTGTCGGACGTGTTTGTGCACAATATATGTAAAAACCGAGAATAATTATGTGCATATATACATAATTTAAAAGACCAAGATTCAAAATTTTTGTTAATTACATCTATTAATTATTTTTATGTAAAAATGCAAACAGATTTATCCTATATACCAAAAAAGGAATAGCATTTCCATGAGCCGGAAATGTTATTCCTTTTTATATATTAAATAATATTAAACTGTATTTAAGTCTTATTTCTCTCCCGAATGATTCTGAAGATTTCTTGCAATGACTTCAAGGCAAGAGAAAAAAGTCTCTTTGTCTTTTTCCGAAACTCCCTCGCCACCGATGCCAACTGCAAATTCAACTCTTTTTGCAATGTCTTTTGCAACTTTTTTCCCCGAATCCGTAAGTTTAACGAGGGCACGATAGGAATTTGAGCCGTTTGTTTCTCTTATGATAAATTCTTTTTTCTCCAGGGCTGAAAGAATTCTTGAAACCTCGGCTTTGTCTCTGTAGCAAACTTCGCAAAGACGTGCCGCAGTCATGCCCTGGGGGTTTTTCAAAAGAGTTATAAAATATTTTGCACAAATGCCTTTAAGACCATATTTTTCCATTTCTGTTGTGGCAATTTTTGCCCAGAATGATGTTATTTCCGACATGGCAATAGTAAAGACTTCAAATTTTTCTATCATTTCGTTTCCTCCGGGGAATGATTTTGATTGAGTGTGAATTTTGCCTGCCCCAGGCAATTTTAGCTAATCAGAATTTTCACTAAAACAAATTCCAATTAATATAATGCCCCATTTTACGACATTTGTCAAGAGCAGGCTATGTAGTCTGATATTTCTGCAGGCTCTGACACAATTTTATCTGCACCGTTTTGAACAAGTTCGTCCTCGTCTCTGAATCCCCAGTCAACGCCTATTGCAAAAATTCCGGCATTTTTTCCCGTCTGCATATCCACCGATGAATCGCCGATGAATATACATTCATCTTTTGTCACCTGAAGTTCTTCCATTATCTGATATACACCCTCGGGATCCGGTTTTAACGGCACATCTTCCCTTCCGCCATATACCACATCCACAAGGTCACCCAAAAAAGTTTTTACTGCCTCTTTTGCGGCAAAGTCGGGCTTGTTGGAAAGAACCGCAGTTTTTATTCCGCTGGTTTTAAGTTCAATCAAAAGTTCCGGAATGCCGTCATATGTATGTGTGAGATATGTAACATCCTTATCGTAGGAGTCAGAATAGAACTTATGAATTTTTTCAAAATCATCAAGTTCTGCCCCCTGCTTCAAAATTGCTCTTTCTATGAGTTTTTTCGAGCCGTTTCCTACCATTTTTTTAACATCTTTTTCAGACACACTTCCAATTTCAAATTTGGAAAGTGTGAGATTTACATAGTGTCTTATGGTGGGAAGCGTATTTAAAAGCGTTCCGTCAAGATCAAAAATACAAGCTTTAATCATTTTCTTATTCCTCTTCTTTTTTCTGAATTTCGCTAAGTATTTCTTCAAGTTCTGCTTTTTCAAAAACGTATTTTTCAGGACAGAAATGGCAACACATTTCTGCTTTTCCGTCTTCTTCAATGATTGCTTTAAGCTCTGTTTCTCCAACGGATGCGAGAACTTTTCTTACTCTTTCTTTTGAACAGTTGCACAAATATTCCATGTCTTGCTTGTCTGTTATGTGAAAATCTATTCCGTCCAATGCAACTCCAAGAATATCTTCAGGAGTCATTCCGCTGTCCATCATTTCGGTTACGCTCTTGATTTTTGTGAGATTTTCTTCAAGTTTATCAATTACGGCATCCTCTGCGCCGGGCATAACCTGAAGAATAAATCCGCCGGAGCATTTGACACAATAGTCCTTGTCCACCAAAACTCCAAGGGCAACAACAGATGGAACCTGTTCCGAAATTGCATAATATTTTGCAAGGTCATCTCCGATTTCGCCTGTTACAAGAGGGATTTTTCCAATGTGTGGTTCTTTCAGACCAAGGTCGGTGATAACGGTCAAAAATCCGTCTGTTCCTATTGCTCCTCCAACGTTCAATTTTCCATCGGGTCGAAGCGGCAAATCAGCAGATGGATTTCCCACATATCCCTTGACTTTCAGGTCAGGTCCTGAAACTGCAAGAACTCTTCCCAATGGGCCGTTTCCTGTCATTTGAAGTGTTACAAGGTCTTTTTCGCCTTTAAGCATTGCACCCATCATTGAAGCCGCCGAAAGAAGTCTGCCGAGAGCGGCTGTTGCAACAGGTGTTGTGTTATGATATTCAAATGCTTTCTGCACAGTATTTGTGCTACAGCAAGCAAAGGCTCTGACAAATCCCTCATCGCTTGCCGCACGTACTAAATAGTCATTCATAATTATGACTCCTCATATAAAAAAATTCCAATTTACACTATAAGGGACTGTAACCCCCATACCGGAGATGCCAGTCCCTTTATAACCTTTAATTAAAACTGAACATATATTGTTCTTTCAGCGTCTGATGATGCTTCTTTTTTGGAAGGATTATTACGTTCTTTCAAAAATCCTGAAGCAACCTGCGGGAAGAGAGCATAGCTGAGTACATCTTCTTCACATTTGATAAGATCGCCTGCTTCTTTTTTATATTTTTCAAGTTCGGGCTGTAAAAGGTCTGCAGGTCTCACGGTGATAATTTCGTCATCACCGATTGCTTTCTTTCTCACTTCTTCATTAACAGGTGCAGGAAGCTGACCATATTCGCCACGAAGGAGTGCTTTTGATTCTTTTGTAATCATCTTGTATCTTTCCCCTGCCAGGACATTGAGAACTGCCTGTGTTCCTACAATCTGGCTTGTGGGAGTTACGAGAGGAGGATAACCAAAGTCTTCTCTTACTCTCGGAACTTCTGCCAAAACGTCATAATACTTATCTTCAGCATTGTTCTGTTTAAGCTGGGAGATAAGGTTTGAAAGCATACCGCCGGGAACCTGATAGAGAAGAGTGTTTGCATCAACGTTCAGCACTTTGGGATCAAGACTTCCTCTTTCTTTGAGTTCGTTTGCAATGGTTCTGAAGTGTTTTGCAGCTTTGCTCATAACTTCAAGGTCAAGACCTGTATCTCTTTCTGTGCCTTTGAGTGTTGCAACCAAAGATTCTGTTGCAGGGTTACTTGTTCCGTTAGCCATTGGTGAGAGTGCACAGTCAACAATGTCAACGCCTGCCTGAGCCGCCATAAGGTTTGTCATATCACCTGTACCTGCGGTGTTGTGAGTGTGAAGATGAATTGGCACTCCAACATTTTCTTTGAGTTTTTTAACAAGACTGTATGCATCATAGGGCAACAAAAGGTTTGCCATATCTTTAATACAAATTGTGTCTGCGCCCATTTTTTCAAGGTCACATGCAAGACGAACAAAGTAGTCTTCGTTGTGAACGGGGCTTGTGGTATAACTGATTGCAGCTTCGCACATACCGCCATACTTTTTAACAAATTTGATTGCAGCCTCAAGGTTTCTTGGGTCATTGAGAGCATCAAATACTCTTACAACATCAATACCGTTTTCTATGGATTTTTTACAAAATGCTTCAACAACGTCATCTGCATAGTGCTTATATCCGAGAATGTTCTGTCCTCTGAAAAGCATCTGAAGTTTGGTGTTGGGCATATGTTTTTTGATTGTACGAAGTCTTTCCCATGGATCTTCGTTCAAAAATCTCATACATGAATCAAAAGTTGCTCCGCCCCAACATTCAACAGACCAGTATCCAACTTTATCGAGAAGTTCCAGAGCAGGAATCATATCTTCAATTTTCATACGAGTTGCCGCCTGAGACTGATGAGCGTCTCTTAAGATTGTATCTGTAATAAAAAGTTTAGACATATATATTCCATCCTTTCTTTATTGAGTTATCCCGTGGTTTCCAAAGGGATTTCTGTCTTTGGAAACCCGGATATTATTTTGTAGTCCTTATTATTTAGCCAAAAGCGCAATGAGTGCACCTGCCGCAATTGCAGAGCCTATAACACCTGCAACGTTGGGACCCATAGCGTGCATAAGAAGGAAGTTTGCAGGATTTTCTTCCTGACCAACTTTTTGTGATACTCTTGCTGCCATGGGAACTGCAGAAACTCCGGCAGAACCGATAAGGGGGTTGATTTTGTTTTTGAGGAACAAGTTCATAAATTTAGCAAGAAGCACACCGCATGCAGTTGCAACACCAAAGGCAATAACACCCATAGCAACAATGAGGAGAGTGTCAACAGAGATAAATGTTTTGCCTGTTGCAGTTGCACCAACGGAAATTCCCAGGAACACTGTTACAATGTTCATAAGTTCGTTCTGAACTGTTTTTGAAAGTCTTTCGCAAACGCCGGATTCTTTAAGAAGGTTACCAAGCATAAGGCATCCGACAAGAGCCGCAGCAGATGGAACTAAAAGTGCAACAAAGATTGTTACAACAATGGGGAATATGATTTTTTCTTTCTGTGAAACAGGACGGAGAGCCTTCATTTCTATCTGACGTTCTGCTTTTGTTGTGAGGGCTTTCATAATGGGAGGCTGAATTACGGGAACCAGAGCCATGTATGAATATGCCGCAACAGCGATAGGTCCGAGAAGTTCGGGAGCAAGTTTTGATGTTACAAAAATTGCTGTAGGACCGTCAGCACCACCGATAATACCGATTGAAGCCGCCTGTTCGGGTGTGAAGAAATAGGAAGCAGCCACATATGTTGCAAAAATACCAACCTGAGCCGCAGCACCTAAAAGAAGACTTTTGGGGTTTGCAATGAGGGGACCGAAGTCTGTCATTGCACCAACACCAACAAAGATAAGACAAGGGTATATTCCGAGTTTAACACCAAGATACAAAATGTCTATAAGTCCGGGTGTGATTGCATTTGAAGCATTGAAAAGTTCCCAGTGAACATGTCCGCCTGCAAAAAGTTCTTCGTGGAAAATTCCTGCACCTGCAAGGTTTGTGAGAAGCATACCAAAGGAGATAGGAAGAAGAAGAAGGGGTTCAAACTTCTTAACTATCGCAAGGTAGAAAAGGAGGCAGGAAATCAGAATCATAACAACCTGACGCCAGTCTGTGATGGAAAAACCTGTCTGTTTTAAAAAGTTTACAACAGCTTCAAGTTTTGAAACTTCGGGAACGTTTGTGATGTCATTATATGAAAATTCAACAGTTTCTCCGTTTGTATCAAGATACCATCCGTTACAGTTTATAACGGGATTCTTTTCGCCTTCGGCAAGCTGAATTTTATATTCAAATTCAACTTCCTGACCTGCTCCAACGGGGAAGCCCTGAGGTGTGAATCTGTAGTCGAAAGCAAGTCCGTATTCGCCCTCTTCAGCAACACCATTATTTGCACCATAGTCGCTGACAATTAAGTTTTCAGGGTTTTCAAATGTGAACATTAAGTGCCCTTTGATTTCTTCAAGGGTTTTGTTGGCAACAACAATTGAAAGGGTTTCTCCTTTTTCATCAATTGATGCTGATTTTATGAACAATGCACTATCTGCTTTGTTTTCATCTTTGGCACCATCTGCGAAAACACTTCCGGCAAGAGTGGTGGTGAGAATGAGAACAATAGCAAGAATGCTGAAAATTCTCTTTTTCATATCATTTTCCTCCGAATAAAATTAAGTAATTATTTAAGTGTGCAAAGAACTGTGCCGTTTGCAACGGAAGCGCCTTTCTGAACGCTTACGGAGGTGATTGTGCCGTCGTTTGGAGCCATGATTTCATTTTCCATTTTCATTGCTTCAAGAATGAAGAGAACGTCGCCTTTTTTAACAGAGTCGCCGTTTGCAACGTTTACTGCAAGGATTGTTCCCTGCATGGGGGATACAACTTCAGCGCCATCGCCTGATGCTGCAGGTGCTGCAGAAGGAGCGGGAGCTGCACTCTGTGCTTTTTTTGCTTCTTCTTCTGAAATGAGTTCGATTGATACTACATATTCTGTTCCGTTTACATTAACTTTATAATTTTTCATGAAAATTTTCCTCTCTTTTTTTAGTTTAAGTCTGATTTACGCTTTTTTGAATGATACAATTCTGATGTTTTTCACATCTTCGCCAAGGTCCTCAGCGATTGCAGCACAAACAGCTGCCGCAAGATCTGCAGGAATGTTCTCCTTTCCGTTTCCGGATGCCGCTTTTGGAGCGGACGCAGTTTCAATTTTCTTTTCGGGAATAAGTTTACATATGAAGCTCATGAGATTGCAAAGAAGAATGATGCAGATGAGTCCAACGAAAACTGTTGAAATTCCCATAATACAAACGAATGCATTTGACATTCAAAACCCCTCCTTTCGGTGCTGATTATATTACGGATGAAATTTCTCATTAAATAACATCCAATTTATGCCATATTCACTTATTCTATATTATCCCCTTTTTTCCTTTTTTTTTTGAAAGAAAATTCAAAATTTCTGAAATTCATTGCAAATATCAAAAAAATTCTTTGTTTTTTGGGTATTTTGCCCAATTTTTAATCGGCAATTTATAGGCATATAAAATATGTCTTGTGTTATTCTATATATTATGATATTATAATGTAGTATTTTATACAAAAACAAAATTCATCCGTTTTATTGTGCGGTATGAAAGGAGATTATTATGGAAAGAGAAAACTTTGGGTCGAGAATAGGTTTTATCCTTATCTCTGCCGGTTGTGCCATAGGTCTTGGCAACGTGTGGCGTTTCCCCTACATTGTGGGACAGTATGGAGGCGCAATTTTTATTTTAATTTATCTTTTATTTCTTCTGATTTTCGGACTTCCCATTATGGCAATGGAATTCTCCGTCGGAAGAGCAAGCAGATTGAGTGTGGCAAGTTCCTTTAAGGCATTGGAACCAAAGGGCACAAAATGGCATTGGTTCGGTGCTTTCGGCATGGCAGGAAACTATCTTCTGATGATGTTTTATACCGTCATTTCCGGATGGATGGTTGCCTATCTTGTAAAGAGCATCAAAGGTGATTTTGCAGGACTTGAACCTGCAGGAGTAAGTGCAGAGTTTGGTTCTCTGGTTTCAAACCCCGTATCACTTGTTCTTTATATGGCATTGGTTGTGGTTCTCGGTTTTCTCATTTGTTCAATGGGTCTTAAAAAAGGCGTTGAAAAAGTGACAAAAGTGATGATGACAGCACTTTTGGGGATCATATCCGTTCTTGCAATTCGTTCAGTAACTTTGGATGGTGCCGGAGAAGGTCTTCGTTATTATCTTGTGCCAAGCCTTGAAAAATTCACAGACTACAGTCTTGGTGAAGTTATTTTCGCCGCTCTCGGTCAGTCGTTTTTCACCCTTTCTATAGGTATCGGTTCAATGGCAATCTTTGGCACATATATAGACAAAAAACGTCGCCTTATGGGTGAAACAATTTCAATTGCCCTTTTGGACACATTTGTGGCATTTGTTGCAGGTCTCATCATTTTCCCTGCTTGTTCAGCATATAACATCGGTTATGCACAAGGCCCCGGACTTATCTTTGAAACACTTCCCAATGTGTTCAACTCAATGCCTCTGGGAAGACTTTGGGGAAGCCTTTTCTTCCTCTTTATGACCTTTGCGGCAATGTCTACCGTAATTGCAGTTTTTGAAAACATTGTGTCCTTTGCAATGGACCTTTGGAACTGGTCAAGAAAGAAAGCTTGTCTCATAAATGTTTTTGCTGTAATTATTCTTTCAATTCCCTGTGCCCTCGGATTTAATCTCTGGTCAGGTATTCAGCCTCTTGGCCCCGGTTCAGGAATACTCGACCTTGAAGACTTTATTGTTTCAAACAACCTCTTACCTCTCGGTTCACTTGTTTATGTATGCTTCTGTACATGGAACAAAAAAGGTTGGGGATGGAACAACTTCATTGAAGAGGCAAACACAGGAAAAGGTGTTAAATATCCTGCAAAGCTTTATTTCTATGCAAAATATATTATGCCCGTAGTTCTCCTTGTTTTCTGGGTACACGGATACATTTCAAAATTCTTCCCTTCATTCTATGCTGACATCTTGAATATTTTCAAATAATATAAAGGAGATGCTGAAATGAAAAAAATTCTTGCTCTTATCACCGCCCTTTTAATGGTTATGCCAACCTTTGCCATGGCTGATGAAAATGACTGTGATGATATCTTCAACAACCCCATTCTTACAATTGTTGCAACATTAAAGGACGAGCCTTCACAGCCTGCCCCGGATGCAACTTTAATTGACAAATCTATCTATGGCACCTACAACTTTGATTCCGACGGCTATTCTTTCTCCGAGGTTTCAATATACTCCGACGGTTCCTACACCGAAACCTTCCTTTTTGAACAGCCCCACTACAGACTTGACAAGGCAACAAAACATTTCCCTGCATACCTTGAAGATACAAATGGTTTTTATATAAGTTATGAGGAAACCGAAGAAAAATCAGAATACGGCTATTTCGAAGATTTGTATCTTACGGATTTAAGAGGCGGCGAAATCACAAGAGAACTTGTTGGTTCAATCGATTCCTTTGCGGACGCCGAAACCTACCATATTGTATACAATGTATACACTGCAAAAATGGTAAACGGGGAAAAAGTGAGAGAAAAAATCAACGAAAACCCTCTTACATTTGAAGAAGTTGAAGCCTTGAAAATTGGTACAAGTTATGATGACGGTTTGAAATTCGGACCTCTCCCGGCTGATGAATACGGATTTATGAATGGTTACACCGACATTAACGGAAAAGTGTATTTCGCAGATCCCGTTGCCACATACTACAATTACTTCTACAACTTGGGTTACCTTGTGGAAACTTCCAACAACGGCTACGCTCTTGACTATTCCATCGACGATCCCGAAAGTCAGAGAGTGTATACATCAAACATCAAAAATGTTTTCACCGAAGAAAGTTGCTGTTTCGATGATACAAACATCCGCTCAATTTTCAACTCAGGATACGCTCTCGTTGATGTGAAGGACGAAGCAAGAAAAGAAACAACCTATATCGCAAAGGTTAAGAGTGCTGTTATAAAGGTTATGGTTGACGGTCAAAAAGTTCTCTTTGATGTGCTTCCCACAATCAAAGACGGCAGAACTCTTGTTCCCCTCCGTGCAATTTTTGAAGCATTGAATGCCGATGTTTCATGGGAAGCTTCAACACAGACCATCACCGCAAAAAAAGATGACAAAACTATTGTTCTTGCCATAGGTTCCGACAAAATGCTTGTTGACGGCGAAGAAAAAGTTCTTGATGTTCCCGCAAGCATAACAGACGGAAGAACACTTGTTCCTGTAAGAGCAATTTCGGAAGCATTCGGTTGTAATGTTTCCTGGAATGCAGACGACAGATGCGTTAATATTGAAAAATAAAAAAGTGCGCTAACACGCACATCAACACCCCTACCCCTCAATCTTGAGGGGTGGGGGTTTTCTTTTTTCTAATTTTAATGTAAAATATTCATATGAGTATTTTACAAAAAATTTTTTCAGACCATTTCCATAAGCTT
>JAZONV010000009.1:0-26950 GCA_045654685.1 Clostridia bacterium
CTCTATGCAGAAAGAAATCAAATGTTATTACCTAAAGAATTTATCTTTATGGATGAAGGTATAAGCGGTAGAAATACAAAAAAGAGACCTGCCTTTAATACTATGATAGGTTTAGCAAAGCTTAATCCCAAACCATTTGACCTGATATTGATTTGGAAGTATAGCAGATTTGCAAGAAATCGTGAAGTTAGTGTTGTTTATAAATCAATGCTTCGTAAAGAACTGAATATTGATGTTATTTCAATTAGTGAAGATGTTGGCGATGATAAAATGTCTATTCTTTTTGAAGCAATGATTGAAGCGATGGATGAATATTACAGTATCAATCTTGCCGAAGAAGTTAAACGAGGAATGACGGAAAAAGCAAAAAGAGGCGGCGTGTTATCAATACCCGGATATGGATACAAGGTTGAAAATGGTAAGTATGTTATCGTATCGGAAGAAGCAGAAATCATACGTAAAGTTTTTAACGATTATGCAAATGGCAAAGGTTTTTTAGCTATTGCAAAAGCTCTAAATGCTATGGGCATAAGAACACATAGGGGCAATCAAATAGAAAATAGGACAGTCGAATATTGGCTTAACAACCCTGTTTACATAGGCAAAACTCGTTGGAATCCTGATGGAAAATTATCGAGGAATTACACAGCAACAACAGCTATTATAACCGACGGACCACACGAAGCTATAATTGATATGGAAACATGGGAGAAGGTTCAGGAAAAAATGAGAGATCAAAAAGAGAAGTACAGAAAGTATTATGATCCTGACAGAAAAGAATTATCTCATTGGTTAGTAGGAATCGTTAGATGCGAAAAGTGCGGTGCCGTGTTATCAAATCAAGGCGGGTTTTATGGATGTTCAAATCGAAGCCGAGGCACTTGCAAAGGTGTTGGATACATAAAAACTACTAAGTTAGATGGAATTGTCTTAAATGCTTTATCTGATGTGACTCTTCCAAATGTAAAGCTTGCATTTGCTGAACCTGAAACTATTGAACGCGTGGAAACGGAAGATGAAAGCTTAATTATTTCAACTCAGATACAACGACTTGAAATTCGTTTAGACCGTGTCAGATTAGCTTACGAAGATGGTGTAGATACACTTCAGGAATATAAAGCAAATAAAAAAAGCCTTCTTGACGAAATTGCAAGTCTGAAAGCTTTAATGAAGGAAAAGAAGGTTGAGGAGCAACCCAAAGCAGTTGAAAAGATAAACAAGAAAGAACTTCGCAGATTGACAGAAATTTTGAAAGACGAAAGTGTAAGCAATGTTGAGAAAAACAAGGTGGCAAGGACTATTTTCAAGGAAATTGTCAAAGGTGGTGATGGTGGGAAAACTATCAAATGTGTGTTTTGGAAGTAACGATTTACTCAAACATTTGCAGTACGCTCCGCCATACTGCGCTATTATAATTTTTGCAAGTGCCGGATTTGGATTTTTGATTTTTATCGGGTACATCAATTTTCTTTCATAATCCCACATAATTTATACCTCCTTTATAATTCCCATGGCCATTTGTTGTCATCGCTGACCCATGAGAAAGGCGTTTGATTACTGCTTTCTGTTGCATATAGTGGGCCATATTGGTTCTGATAATCACTTTTAAGACTTTTGAGTGATGCTGAAAGTTTTTTGAAAAGTTCAAGAGCTTGCTCACAGTCGGGGTGAGTATCCAGGAAAAGATTCAAATCGACAATGGCAAAACTCATTTCCTGAATTTTTTTCATCATTTCACATCTGCTGTCATATTCGGGCATATTTTCCATATTTGAATTGGAAAGTTCATTATCCAAAACAGACGAAAGGGAAGAATTGTCACAACAGCAATCGGGCATTTCGTCCTTGTTGAATGGACAGAATTCCGTTTTTGGAAAAAACATAGTTATACCTCCGTTCTATTTGATAAATGGGTTCATAATCGGATTGTCCTTGTAGGTTTCAAATGGTATATTCAGATCCTTAAAAATAGTACCATTCCATAAGGCCTTGTCTGAAGCATATAAGTTTTTGAACTCCTGAAAGGGAACGTATGCAAATGCAAGATGTGGGTTTTCAGGCATAAATGGCAAGTTCATAAAGTCACCTCCTGTTTGGGGGATACCCATTTCATAATATTCGACAAGATATAATTATGTTACGGAGAAACAAAAAGCAACCAAGGACATATCCTTGATTGCTTAATGGAGATTTCGTGGTGAATGACCAGTCAGTTTTACATATGAACGATAGAAGTTCGAATAATTGTTAAATCCGGAATTCATAACAGCATTTGTAAGACTTATGCCTTTGGCTCTTAAATCTCTTATGTGTTGAATCCTTTTTCTTGTTATAAAATCATGAATCGTAAGTCCGGTTGCTTCCTTGAATATACGACAAAGATAAAATTTTGATACGTAGCAGTAATCTGATATATCACTGATGCTTATATCATGTGTAAAATTAGAATTTATATATTTTATGGCCTTTCTTATCTGGTCGTTTGGAATGTCGTCTGCCGAGAATTTGGAAATGTTGTCAATTATATACAGTATTTCAGTAACTATTGCTTTGCAGACAGGGGTTTTATAATTCTTAAATTCGTCAGAATATTTTCTCAGTCTTTCAAATGCATCTAAAAGACCACTTGATTTAACCGTCCCCGCATCAATTTTGTTTCCGATTGAACCCGATGTGTTTAAAAACTGTTTTTCATATTTCAGACAATTGTTTTCCTTAAAATATTCAGGGTTAACCATAAGAACAATTCTTGAATAGGGACTGTTGCTTTTGTGGTACGGCCGATGCATCTCTCCACGTCTTATGATAATTATATCATTTGGCTCAAGGGAATAATTTTTTCCCTCTACAACATAATGTGTATCTCCGCCAAGGTACATATATATTTCATATTCGTCGTGGTTATGAAGAGTAAAATTATATTTGGTGGTATCTTCGTTTTCCATATATGTAAATGAAAAGTTTTCCATTTCATCATCTCCCTGATTATATGATTATACTTTATTATAAACCAATATAGCAATAATTGCAATGTATTTGGCAATATATTTAAAGAATTTTATAAAATGTTGTGATAATATAAGATGTGTAATGTAAGAATGAAAAAGGTTTTGGAGGTTGACATATGGCATATGAGAAAATAAGCGGTTTTTCGGACGAAATTTCTTCCGATACCACCTTGCAGTTTGATGCACTTAACAGACTCGGGATTAAATATTTTGAACCAAGAGGAGTAGACGGAAAAAATATTTCCGAGTTAACCCTTGATGAGGCAAGAGAACTCAGAAAAAAACTGGATTCATATGGAATAACGGCATCATCAATCGGCTCTCCCATTGGAAAGATAAAATTGACAGATGATTTTGACAACCATTTTGAAGTTTTCAAAAATGTTTGTGCCATTGCCGAAATTTTGGGGACGAAATATATCAGAATATTCAGTTTCTATCATGACGGTGAACAATGGACGGATGAAGAAAGAGATCTTGTCATTGCAAGACTTTCCAAATTTATTGCATACGCAAAAGAAAAAGGAGTAGTTCTTCTTCATGAAAATGAGAAAGATATATATGGTGATAATGTTCAAAGATGCAAAGACATTTTTGATAATCTGTATTGTGATAATTTCAAGGGTGTTTTTGATTCTGCCAATTTTGTACAATGCGGTGCTGACACAAAAGAAGCAATTGAAACTTTGCACCAATATATAGAATATGTCCACATAAAAGATGCCCTCGCAGATGGCAGGGTAGTTCCGGCAGGGCACGGGGTTGGAAATGTTGAATATATTCTTTCAAAACTTTTTGGGAAAGGATACACAGGCTATCTTAGTCTTGAGCCTCATCTCGGAAGTTTTGACGGCCTTTCAGATCTTGAACTTGGTGACATAATGGAAAATCTTCCAAAAAGCGGAGAGGGAACTTTTATTATTGCCCACAATGCTTTATGTGAAATTCTCAAGAAAATAAACTTGAATTAGGAGAATGTGTGATATGGAAAAAATCAGACTCGGAATTATCGGATTTGGAAATATAGGAACAGCCCATGCCAAAAATGTTGGGTCAGGACTCGTTCCCCGTATGGAACTTTCCGCTATTTGTGACATACTCCCCGAAAGACTCGAAGTTGCAACATCACTTTATCCTGATGTGTCTTTGTATGACAATGCAACAGACCTTTATAAATCGGGCAAATGCGATCTTGTTATTGTTTCAGTTCCTCACTATGACCACTCACCGCTTGTGATAGAGGCACTTAATAACGGACTGAATGTTATAACTGAAAAACCCGCCGGCGTTTATACAAAGCAAGTGCTTGAAATGAATGAGGCTGCAAAAGATTCTGACAAACTTTTTGGAATTATGTATAATCAGCGAACCAATCCAATGTATCAAAAAATCCGTCAGATGGTAAAAAGTGGAGAACTTGGACATATAAAAAGAATTTCGTGGATAATTACTGACTGGTACAGACCACAGAGTTATCACGACAGTTGTGCATGGCGCTCAACCTGGAAAACTGAAGGTGGCGGAGCACTTATAAATCAGAATCCTCACCAACTTGATCTTTGGCAGTGGATGTTTGGAATGCCCGACAGAATCACATCCCATGTTTCATTCGGGAAATATTATGATATTGAAGTAGAAGATGATGTTACCGCATATTTTGAATATGATAACGGAACTACCGGAACTTATATCACATCCACAGGTGAAGCACCCGGAACAAACAGACTTGAAATTGCCTGTGATATGGGTAAAATAGTTGTTGAAAACGGAACAATGATTTTCCATCGCAATGTGATTTCTGAAAGAGAGTTCAACAAAACTTTTGAAGGAGTATTCGGTGCTCCCGAATGTTGGAAATGCGAACTTCCTGTATCTGAAGGCGGAGAACAACATGTAGGAATTTTAAAAGATGTTGCCCAGTCTCTCTTGACAGGTACACCTCTTCTTGCACCCGGTATTGAGGGGATAGACGGACTTACAATTTCAAATGCAATACATCTTTCTGCGTGGACAGGAAAAACTGTTGATGTTAAAGACTTCCCACATGATGAGTTCTATAATATTCTCTGTGAAAAAATCAGGGAATCTAAAGTTGACAAAAGCGGGATAAAACAAAGAAATTCAGATACAAGCAATACCTATTGAGTCAGGAAGAGTGATATAAATGGATAAAAGAATTGGTGCACAGTATTATACAATCAGAGATTTTTGTAAGACCCTGGATGATTTTGAAAAGTCTTGTGAAAAGATCAGTAAAATAGGGTATAAGACGGTTCAACTTTCAGGTATTGGGGACTTTAGTGCAGAGGATGTGAAAAGAATACTTGATAAATATAATCTTTTCCCCACATGCACTCACAGACCGTGGGATAACTATGTCAATGATATAGAATCCGAAATAAGATTTCACAAAACCATTGGTTGTCCGATTGCAGGAATCGGCTCAATGCCCGGATTTAATGCAAATGAGGATACCGTAAAGAACTTTATTGAAAAGGCAAATGTTATATCAGAAAAATTTTCTGAAAATGGTCTTATATTTGCATACCATAACCATTCATTTGAATTTCAAAAGGTTAATGGTAAATTTGTAATTGATATCATGACAGAAGCTATAAAAAGTGACTCGTTTAAGTATATAATTGATGCATATTGGGTTGCACATGCAGGCATAAATCCGTCAGAGTTTATCAGACGATATAAAGGTAAAATTGCATGTGTGCATTTCAAGGACTTGAAAATAAAAGGAAATGATCCCGTGTTTGCACCTGTAGGTGAAGGCAATCTTGACTGGGATGATATAATTGCAGCATGCAATGAATCTTGTGTGGATTATATTCTTGTAGAACAGGATATTTGTGAAAAAGATCCATTTGAATGTCTGGAATACAGCTATAGATTCCTTAAAGAAAAGGGCTTTGAATAATCCAAGCAAATATGGGTAATTTTTTTTCGTACAGAATAAATCATTGTTTTCATGGCAATATAAACAGGGTTTATTGCATTATAGGATAATGTAGTTTTATATAATAAAAAACATCAGAATTGGGAGTTTCCAAATCTGATGTTTTTTACTTTGTAATTACGAAAGGGTTATTGTTGATATTTGAGGTATAATCTGAATATATGTGTTTCCGGGATTGAGAAGAAGTTCTTCGCCATCTGTTGTTGTATATATAGTTTTATCTTCTCTTGAGTCTTTTTTCCAGTTAATCTCAATCATCTTACCATTTGTAACATAATATCCGGTTCCGCTTCCGATGTTTTTAAGATCCTGTCTTCCAACATTATCGTTGTCAGCTAAGTTGAAATTATAAATTTGATATATAATGATATTCTTTGCAGTAAGCTGTTCATCGGTTTGTGACATATGAGTCTTGCCGTTTACAAATCTTTTGTACACCATATTTTCGCTGTCATATTCATAAGTAACTCTGTAGTTTTTTGAATAAGGAAGAGATACGTTAAAGATATCACGGCCTTCTTCCAAAACAGTATCATTTTTTAGATATTGCGTGTGTTTTACATCTGTTGTGGTGCGATATTTTTTATCATTTTTTGCCTTTTTGAATAGTTTGTCCACTCCTGTGTAAAAGTTATGCCATGTTTTATCGTATGTATAATCTCTCCAGTATATATTTTCGTCACTTCCAAGGAGTCCGTTTATGTTGTTTACACCAAGACTTTGTATATCGGTTTGTGCTTTTGGACTCCAACCTGCATGGCAATATATTGCATCGTGTTCAAGTGCATAATCAAGGAAATAGTGTCTTGAAGATCTTACGGGTCCGACTTTTTCAAGCTCGTGTTCTTTGAAAAGCGCCATCAATCTGGAGCTTCCGCCTTCAACGATGATTTCATACACCATATATGCACTTTCTAATCCTATCTGGGGTCTTGAAGCGTCGGTATCGTTGTCAATCATAACAGCAATAGGTCTTTCGTTGCCTTGCATCATGGTGTAAAATTCATCCGGAACAATTTCCGGTTCCTTGATTTCTGAACTATCAGATGCGACTGTTTTTTCTGCAAGATCATCTGCTGGATTTTGTGAACATGCGCATGCAAAAGTAAGAGCTAAAATTAAAAGACAAACTGTAAGTTTTTTCATAGCGATTTCTCCTTTAAAGTTGGTTTTATAACAAATGGAATTTGTTATGCATCTTCATTAATTACTTCCGGGGGAACATCTAAAAGATACGGATTTTCAATATATTTTTTCCAGGATTTAAATGCACTTGCATAATAATGTCCGTCACAAATTCTTTCATCACACACAACTGTCATATCCATAATCCTCATCTTTTTCACTGTTCCGTCGGCATTGAGTTGATATTCGTTTTTCTTTTTCCCCATAGCACAAAATAGGGGGAGGTTTCCAAAGTTATACAAATGGTGAAAAATCGGATTGATTCCCAATGATCCCATATTTGTCAAAAACATTGAACCGTGAAAAGGGCTTAATTTAATAAGCGATTTTGGTAAAATCCCAAAGTAGTCCATGGTTTTGAGACACCAAACGGCAAATTTAAGAAATAGTCCGGGGATGTATGCCATCAGCTTTACCATAAAATCCATGTCGTTTTCGGTTTCTTCTTTTTTGTTGTCGTTTATAAGATCAGTTATATTTTTATACACATCAATCATGGTGTCAGCAGGTGTTGCCGGAATTTTAACAACAGTTTCCGGAGCGTGTAGTTTCATTTGTTTTTTTATTGTAAGACACATGTCAATCGAGTTTCTTGCATAAACTCTCTGACCTCTGATAAACCTGTTGATAGACGGATATTGTGATACTGTTCTGACATATGCTGCAAGAATAACATGCATCATACCAAGTCCTTTGTGACCTTCCTGTCTTTTTTCACGTATGTATTTTTCTGTCAGTTCAATATCAAGACTTTCTCTGAATTGATTTGATGCTCCAACTCGGGTTGGCATGATGTACACAGAGACTGCGTTCATGGGGTCAATACTTTTTAATCTTCTTCCTTCTTTCATAATTTTTTCTCCATAATTCATATACTTATATTTTCATGGAATGATAGTCGTTACATTCCATATCTGACATTATATCACAAAATTCTTCAAAATCCAATAGTAAAAACACAATTTATTGAAAAAAAGTAGTGAAAATATCTAAATGTAGTAGAATTTTTCTTTTTTTCTTTACACGCTGTGGCTTAAATGTTATAATTAAAATTACGAGAATGAGATAAATTTATATATGAAAAAGGATTAAAGACTATGATAAGCATAAAAAAACTTTTTGAGCCAACAGATATGACCGTTGGCAAACCATGGAAGAGTATTTTAATGTTTTCCATACCTATGGTAATAGGTAACATAGCACAGCAATTGTACAGTACGGTTGACAGTATTGTTGTGGGGCACTATGAGGGAGATGCTGCTCTTGCTGCCGTAGGAAGTGCACTTCCGCTTTTCAATCTCCTTTTGGTTCTTTTTGTGGGGATTTCTGCAGGGGTTGGAATTATGGTTGCTCAGTATTTTGGTGCAAAGGCAAGAGAAGAGCTTTCATCTACCATTGGAACATGCATAACAGTAACTGCAATTGCCTCTCTTTTTCTCATGATAGTTGCTCCGCCCATAATAAGACCCATACTCTCTGCCTTTAATACACCTGCAGAGATACTTGATGATTGTACTGACTATCTTGTGATTATGATGTATGGTGCGGCAGGATTGGCATATTATAATATTCTTGGTGGTATATTAAGAGGGCTTGGAGATTCGTTTTCTTCACTTTTGTATCTTCTGATAGCAACAGTAATCAACATTGTACTCGATATTCTTTTTGTTGCAAAATTTGATATGGGCGTTGCAGGAGTTGCCTGGGCAACAATAATAGCACAGTTCATTTCATCATTTTTAAGTCTTATTAAACTTATCCAGTTGAAAGAACACTTCACCATAGGAATAAAAGAACTTAAGATTTCAGGAAGACATTGTTCTCAACTGGTAAAACTCGGAATCCCGACAGGTCTCACTCAGGCGATATTCTCGTCTGCAATGCTTGTTGTTCAGTCCCTTACAAATTGTTTCGGTGTTGCATTTATTGCGGCGAATAACATTGTTATGAGAGTTGACGGATTTGCAATGATGCCAAACTTTTCCTTTGGCGCGGCAATGACAACATATGCAGGTCAAAACGTTGGAGCAAGACGCCTTGACAGAGTGTCTCTGGGGGCAAAACAGGGAACATTTATTGCAGTTGCATGTTCTGCTACCATAACGGTGATCATTCTGCTTTTCGGAAAGCATCTTATGTCTATTTTCACACAGACTCAGGAAACCGTCGAACTTAGTTATTATATAATGAAAATCCTTGCAGTGGGATACATAGCAATGGCGATAACCCAGAGCCTTTCCGGTGTAATGCGTGGTGCCGGAGATGCAATGACACCTATGTGGATATCACTTATCACAACAATAATAATTCGTGTTCCGGTTGCTTATGCAATGTCATGGCTGACAAAAACTGATGCATTGCCAAATGGTAATTTTGAATGTATCCCGGTTTCGCTTCTTGCTTCATGGACAGTCGGTGCAATTCTCACTATATTATTTTATCGTTTGGGAAAATGGAAAAGCAAATCCATTTAAAATATAAAGAATGAAAGGAAGATAGAAAATGCAGGAAAACACAACAGTAGTATTTGAAATGGAAAACGGAGGAACATTCAAGGTTGAACTTTACCCTGAACACGCTCCCGAAACAGTAGAAAACTTTGTAAACCTTGTAGAAGAAGGATTTTATGATGGTCTCACATTCCACCGTATCATTCCCGGATTTATGACTCAAGGGGGAGATCCCGAAGGTACAGGTATGGGCGGTAGCGGAACAAATATAACAGGCGAATTTGCACAGAATGGAATAACAAACAACCTCAAACACGAAAGAGGCGTAATTTCTATGGCTCGTTCAATGATGCCAAATTCTGCAAGCAGCCAATTCTTTATCTGCTTTGAAGATGCTCCTCACCTGGATGGTGCATATGCAGCATTCGGTCAGGTTACAGAAGGCATGGAAACTGTTGATGAAATGGCACTTGTACCAACTGATTACAGTGACAAACCTTTAACACCTGTTGTAATGAAAAAAGTATATATTGAAGAATAAAGGAAGATAGACATGTCAATTAATTCAAGTATAAAAAAACTTGTAACATACGGTCTTGAAACAGGTCTGATTGGAGAAAGAGATGTGGTATATACCACAAATCTGTTAATTTCAGCTCTTAATTTGGATTCTTATACTGATGACGGACAAGACTATGAAAAAATTTGTCTTGAAAGTGTACTTGAAGAAATAACAGATTATGCGGTTAAAAACGGAATCTGCGAGGAATCAGGTGCAAGAAGAGAACTTTTTGACACAAAAATAATGTCTCTTTTAATGCCGAGACCTTCAGAAGTAACAGATAAGTTTTTTGCTGTGTATAATGAATCTCCCCAAAAGGCTACCGATTATTTCTATAAGCTTAGCGGAGACAGTAATTATATCAGACGCTATCGCATAGAAAAGGATAAAAAGTGGAAAACAAAAACACAATACGGGGATATAGATATCACTATCAATCTTTCAAAACCCGAAAAGGACCCCAGAGATATTGCGGCTGCCAAAAATGCAGTTCAGGCAGGATATCCCAAGTGTCTTCTTTGTCGTGAAAATGAGGGGTATGCAGGCAGAATAGATTCTCCCGCAAGACAAAATCACAGAATTATTCCTCTTACCATAGATGGTGGAGAATGGTTCATGCAATATTCCCCGTATGTGTATTATAATGAACATTGCATAGTTTTTAATTCATGCCATACTCCCATGAAGATTGACAGAAGTGCGTTCAAAAAACTTTTGGATTTTGTAAAGCTTTTCCCTCACTATTTCATAGGTTCAAATGCCGATCTCCCGATTGTTGGCGGTTCAATTCTCAGCCATGAGCATTTCCAGGGGGGGAATTATGAATTTCCCATGGCAAAATCTCCCATAGAGACAAAAATTTCTTTTGAATCTTTCTCGGATGTTGAAGCAGGGATTGTCAAGTGGCCCATGTCCACAATAAGGCTTCGTAGTGAAAACTCTGAAAGACTTGTTGAACTCTCTGACAAAATTCTCATGTCCTGGCGAAAGTATACCGATGAAGATGCATTTGTGTTTGCTGAAACAGACGGTGAACCTCACAACACAATAACACCTATAGCTCGCTATAAAGATGGCAAGTATGAAATGGATCTTGTTTTGAGGAACAATATAACCACAGATGAACATCCGTTGGGTGTGTATCATCCTCACGCAGAACTTCATAATATCAAAAAAGAAAATATAGGTCTTATTGAAGTTATGGGGCTTGCGGTTCTTCCTTCAAGACTCGATAAGGAACTTTCACTTCTCAAAGATGCTCTCATAAAAGGAGAGGATATATCATCAGATGAAATCCTTTCAAAACATAAATCCTGGGTTGATTCATTTGCTCCGTCATATAGTTGCATCAATGAAGAAAACGCAGATGAAATTATAGAAAATGAAGTCGGAAAAGTATTTTCAAAAGTTCTTGAACATGCCGGTGTGTATAAACGGGATGAAAAAGGCAAGGAAGCCTTTATGAGATTTGTATCCCAGGTATAATGACATAAAATAAAAAGCAAGGAATTCAAAATGAATTCCCTGCTTTTTTTACTGTATAGGAATTTGCGCAGTATTTTGTTCGTGAGATGATATGTATATCAAATTATGCTCGCGACTTGGGTACAGGCTAAGCCTGTTTTTTAATGTATAGGAATTTGCACAGTATTTTGTTCGTGAGATGAGATGTATATCAAATTATGCTCGCGACTTGGGTGCAGGCTCAGCCTGCTTTTTATACCATTTTTGCAATATCTTTTTTCATTCTTTGTAGGATTTTTTTCTCGAGACGAGATATGTATGATTGGGATATTCCAAGGAGATCCGCCACTTCCTTTTGTGTTTTTTGTATTCCGCCTTTGACTCCGAATCTTAATTCCATTATGTGTTTTTCTCTTTCGGAAAGATGTTCCAAAGCAATTGTGAGAAGTTCTTTATCAACTTGATTTTCGATATCATGATATACAATATCCGAGTCAGTACCCAAAATATCCGAAAGCAAAAGTTCATTTCCATCCCAGTCAACATTAAGAGGCTCGTCAATGGAAATCTCTATTCTTCGGTTGTTGTTTTTTCGAAGATGCATCAAAATTTCATTTTCAATACATCTTGATGCATATGTGGCGAGTTTGATTTTTTTCTGGGGGTTAAATGTGTTTATGGCTTTTATAAGACCTATTGTGCCGATGGATATCAGGTCTTCTATGTTGATTCCTGTATTTTCAAATTTTTTTGCAATATATACCACAAGGCGGAGATTTCTCTCAATCAGAGTGGACTTTGCATTTTTTGGTTCTGTTTCTAAAAGAGTAAGATATTTTTCTTCTTCTTCCTTTGAAAGGGGAGCAGGTAGACTCGATGGTCCTCCGATGTAATGAATATCCCTTCCGGCAAGAATTGAGTAAATAAGTTTTTTAAAACTGTTGGGCAGATTCATAAGTATTTGCATAAGTAGTGTTACCTCCGGTTTCATTTTAATATTACAGGATTAAATAGTGCTCCATATTCTCGTGTATCAGATAATACATCTTCACTGATGCCGATAATTGCTCTGATTTCTTTTTTGTTGTCAAAAAGAATTCTGTCCGGGACAAATCCCGTCATAATGTCAGACTTGCAACCTACAGATGAATAGGGGATAAGCCTGATTTTCACACCTCCCGATTCAACATGATCATATTCGGGTATGCCCGAGGGGAAAAGCGGCTTGATACAATTTTTTTCAACGATAATCACAGGCAGATTGCTGATTGGTTCCTTTAATAGATTTCCGGTGTCTGAAAGAGCTTCTACATTGCATATGTTGTTTCCTAAAAAAATTTTAAGGTTTTTTATTCCAAGGTTTCTGTTTCTTGAAAATACGGCGGAAGAAAGCCAAATCAGTATTACGGATAAAACAGATGAGACAAACAGAACATAGGGGGATATATTAAAATATATTATTCCGTTTTGCATAACGGGATATGTGTTTTGCCCTTTAATTGAAAGATAGTATGTTGCAATCAGGATTCCTGCAAATGTAAAAGATACAAGATAGAACACAGCACATTTTTTAATGAGGGGAATGGGTTTTATTTTCGTATCTGTCATATATACAATAAAAACAGAAACAATCATTTTGAATGGAAGTATGTACAAAAAGGATATGTCCGGGAAAAACATACATACTGCATATACTGCTCCTATTGAAGAAGAAATGCAGATTTTTGACGTTTTTGTTCTTGATGATGAAAATACATCCGTCAACTTCAGAATAATCATATTGATTATGAAATTCAGAAGAAAAAGAGAATCGATATACACAACCGTTTTCATATGTTCACCTCTGTATATACATTATATGCTATTGTCTGTGAAAAAAATGTAATATGGGGGCGAATAAAAAAATATAAATTTTTATAAAAACACTTGCCAAACCAAAATTTTTGTGATATAATCCTTAAAGCACATTTATTTTTGTTTGGAGGTGTTGATGTGTTAGAATTAATTATTACTATTGTACATGTAATACTTGCTGTTGTATTAGTTGCAATCGTTCTTTTCCAGTCCGGTGCACAGCAGGGACTTTCCGGTTCAATTGCCGGCGGTGCTGAAACATTTTTCGGCAAAAATAAAGCAAGATCTTTAGATGGTATTCTTGCAAAATGTACAGCTGCAGTAGCATTGCTTTTCATTGTTACTTCAATTGTACTTTTTATCATAACAAAATAATAAAAGATTTTGCGGACTCATTTTGCAGTCTGCTTTTCTTTTATTCATATGTCACATTTTCTGATTTTATTAATATAATATAAAACAAAGTGTGTAAAACAGAACAATATCTTTGGGGCGGGGTGAAATTCCCCACCGGCGGTAATCAGATCTTCTGTAAGCCCGCGAGCCTTTAGTGGCAGATCCGGTGTGATTCCGGAGCCGACGGTACAGTCCGGATGGAAAAAGATGAGAGATGTCATTGTGCCCTGCAAAGATTTTGCAGGGTTTTTGTTTTATACCGGTATGGAGGAAAAAATTCATGAAAAAAAGTTTTAAAAACAACATTTCTGCCGCAATGCTTTGTGCACTTGCATATATACTTATGCTTATAAGCAAAATGATACCTCAGGTTTCAGGATTTTTGCAGTATGACTTGAAGGATGTTGCAATAGTTATAGGTGGATTCATCTTAGGACCTTTGTATGCTCTTGTCATAACCTTTGTGGTAACATTTCTTGAACTTTTGACAGCCAGCGACACGGGAATTATCGGGCTTATTATGAACTTTTTGTCAACGGGAGCATTCTGTGTGACTGCATCTTTTGTATATCAAAAGAAAAAAACAATGAAAGGTGCTTTTACGGGACTTTTCCTTGGAACAATCCTTCTCACAATTTTAATGGCATTGTGGAATTATTATATGATACCTAAATTTACACCCGGAATTTCAAGAGAAACTGTTGTAACTATGCTACCCACTATCTTGATTCCGTTTAATCTCATTAAAGGGTTTTTAAATTCAGGCGTAACACTTCTCATATATCGCCCTGTAACAGATGGTCTGAAAAGGGCAGGGCTTATGGAAAGAAAAGAAAATTCACCTGCCAAAAAAACTTTTTCACCTGCTCTTATCATAGGCTTTGTGCTTCTTTTAATATTTGTGCCTCTTTTACTTTCAATGATGTAAAAACAGGGAAGAAAGTGCCAATTTTTTGGTTATAATTATAATAAATTCTTGTTGACAACAAATGTTTTGGATGATAAACTATAATTGGAGAAATTTGGAGCATAAATTGAATATCAGAGTTTGAAATAATTAATACAATCTGCATAATTTTGCTTCAAAACACAAAAACTTTATTAAGTTGTTTATAATTAAAATTATAATAAAAATTAAAGGAAAGAGGTAATTACGCAATGAAACAGTTGGATTTAACCAAATACGGCATTACTGACGTAAAAGAAATCATTCACAACCCATCATTTGAAGAGTTGTTTGCTGCTGAAACAGACCCTTCACTTGAAGGCTATGAAAAAGGACAGGTAACAGAACTTGGTGCTGTTAACGTTATGACAGGTATCTATACAGGACGTTCACCAAAAGACAAATACATTGTTATGGATGAAAACTCCAAAGATACAGTATGGTGGACATCTGATGAGTTCAAAAATGATAACCATCCCATGAGCGAAGAAACATGGGCAAAAATCAAGGAAATCGCAGTTAAAGAACTTTCCGGCAAAAAACTCTATGTTCAGGATGTTTTCTGCGGAACAAATGCAGATTCCAGAATGGCAATCCGTTTTATCGTTGAAGTTGCTTGGCAGGCTCACTTTGTTAAAAACATGTTCATCAACCCCACAGCTGAAGAACTTGAAAACTTTGAACCTGATTTTGTTTGCTATAATGCTTCAAAAGCAAAAGCAGAAGATTACAAAGCACTTGGAATGAATTCAGAAACTGCTTCTGCTTTCAATATCACATCTCGTGAACAGGTTATTCTTAATACATGGTATGGCGGAGAAATGAAAAAAGGTATGTTCTCAATGATGTACTACTACCTCCCCTTAAACGGAATGGCTTCAATGCACTGCTCTGCAAACACAGATATGAACTGTGAAAACACAGCACTTTTCTTTGGTCTTTCCGGAACCGGTAAAACAACACTTTCAACAGACCCCAAACGTCTTCTCATTGGTGATGACGAACACGGTTGGGATGATAACGGCGTATTCAACTTTGAAGGCGGATGCTATGCAAAAGTTATCAACCTTGACAAAGAATCCGAACCCGATATCTTCAATGCTATCAGACGTAATGCACTTTTAGAAAACGTTATCGTTGATGAAAACGGCGTTTGTGATTTCGCAGATGATTCTGCTACAGAAAACACACGTGTTTCATACCCGATTGATCACATCGAAAAAATCGTACGTCCCGTTTCTGCTGCTCCCGATGCTAAAAACGTAATCTTCCTTTCAGCAGATGCATTCGGCGTACTTCCCCCCGTATCTGTTCTCACACCTGAACAGGCTCAGTACTACTTCCTCTCAGGTTTCACTTCAAAACTCGCAGGTACAGAACGTGGTATCACAGAACCCACACCAACATTCTCCGCATGTTTCGGTTAGGCGTTCCTCGAACTCCATCCCACAAAATATGCTGAAGAACTCGTTAAGAAGATGGAAAAGAGCGGTGCTAAAGCATACCTCGTAAACACAGGTTGGAACGGCACAGGCAAACGTATCTCCATCAAAGATACACGTGGTATCATTGATGCTATCCTTGATGGCTCAATTCTCAATGCTGAAACAAAAACAATTCCATATTTCAACCTTGCTGTTCCAACCGAGCTTCCAGGTGTTGACACAGGAATCCTCGATCCCAGAGACACATATGCAGACGGCAAAGAATGGGAAGAAAAGGCAAAAGACCTTTCTGCAAGATTTATCAAAAACTTTGATAAATACACAGGTAACGATGCAGGTAAAGCTCTTGTTGCTGCAGGTCCTCAGTTATAATATAATTTATTGATTTCGGATATTGATTCCGAGATATAAAAAATCAAAAAAGCTTTGTGAATACAAACTGTATTTGCAAAGCTTTTTCTGTAAATAATTATTGAAAATACTATGAAATTATGGTAATATGATATTGTTGATTTTGCGTGGATACATATCATCCAAAAACATAAAATTTTAGAAAAGAGGACTTTATATGAAAAAAATTGTAGCACTTGTTTTGATAGTTATATCTGTTATGTCAATGACAGCTTTTGCAGATGAATGGAACATGGGCGTAGAAATTAACCCCGTTGATAACGAACTTTTTCAGCTTGTAGGAGAGATTTCTGAAGAAGAATATAACAATGTTGAAGGCTCCCTTTGGGTGAATGATGAATGGAACACTCAGTCACCATATTTTAATTTGTTTCCTGAATTGAGAGATGTTGATAAATATTCGTATAATGATGGCGTAAAGCGTGATTATTATACATATACACAAGACTACAACATACTTGCTCCGGATGGTACACTCATAACTGATAAAGAGGAATATGAGGTTTCCGGACTGTATGATATTAATGGCAACTGTATATATACTGATCCCGAGATGGAAATATCTGCTTCGGCAGGTTCATATGTGTACAATCTGGGATACATCATCATAACGAGCGTAAACTTTCTTGATGATGGAAATCTGAGCATATGTAAGACATTTGAAAATGCCCTGACGGGTCAAAAATGGTATTTTTATGTTGAAGAATGTACACCTCTTTTAAATGACGGAAGTTTGTTTTTTAAGTACAACAATAAGTTCTATAAATCCGTATTGAAAAAGCCTGCTATAGTTACAGTTCACCTTAATGGTAAAAAAATATATTTTGATCAGATCCCGGTCATTGATAACGGCAGAACACTCGTTCCTGTAAGAGCAATTTTTGAAGAATTGGGTGCTCAGATAGAGTGGAATTCCGAAACAAAGACCGTTACAGCCAAAAAAGGCGATACGATCATATCGCTCACAGTAGATAGTATCAATGCATACAAAAATGAAGATGTTGTTAACCTTGATGTTCCGGCAAAAATAATTGGTGGAAGGACAATGGTTCCGGTAAGATTTGTGTCCGATTGTTTAGGCGTTAATGTTGAATGGAACGAAGACAACAGACAGATTATTCTTACAACAACTAATTGACATTTACATATTTTTTTGGAAAGGAAACATACATATGCTTACTATCAGACCAATTGTTAGAGGATTGAATGAAAAAGATGAAAAAACAGTTGTTTTTTCCGCCAAAGAGATTCAAAAGTATTTGAGTTTTGTTACAGACGAGGATATAGCCGTAATACCGTCGATTAGTTTGAACAAACAATGCAAGGATACTGTTTATGTAGGGGTCAACCTCTCTGATGCCCTTGCGGAAGTTGAAGACAAAACTCTTGATGATGCCATATTTATAGATATTAAAGATAAATCAGGAATGATAACAGGAACAAATGCAAGAAGTGTTCTTATTGGAGCATACAGATACTTGAAAGAAGTAGGATTTATCTTTGTCAGACCCGGCAAAGATGGAGAATACTGGCCTGATTCGATAAATTCGTTTGATGCTTTTGTGTCTGAAAAAGCATCATACAGGCACAGGAGTATATGTATTGAAGGCTCTGTGTTCCAAAAAAATCTGATGGATATAATCGACTGGATTCCCAAGGCTTCCATGAATGGATACTTCATGCAATTTCAGATTCCCAGAGTGTTTTTTGACAGATGGTATCTGGAAGAAACACCATACAGAGAAAAACTTGAACTTTCAAATGATGAAATTCTTGCAATTGTATCTCTTGCAGAAGAAGAAATTCAAAAAAGATCTCTTATGTATCATGCGGCAGGTCACGGATGGACATGTCAGGCTGTAGGAATTGACGGAACAGCATGGGAAAAACATGATGAACCTGAAGAGAAATATCGCAACAGACTTGCCCTCGTAAATGGTGAAAGAAAATTATGGGAAGGAATTCCATTAAACACAAATCTTTGCTATTCCAATCCCGAGGTGAGAAATGTTGTTACGGACAACATAATTGAATATTGCAAAATGCATCCGGCTATTTCTTATCTTCACTTTTGGCTTGGAGATGCTTTTAATAATTGCTGTGAGTGTGAAAATTGCCGTACCCGTAAGGTGTCGGATTATTATGTGATGATGCTTAACGAACTTGATGAAAAGCTGACAAAAGAAGGGATGGACACAAGAATTGTATTTCTTCTCTATTTTGATCTTCTTTGGAAACCGGACACAGAAAAAATCAAAAACAAAGATAGGTTTGTTCTGATGTTTGCTCCAATTACAAGATCATATTCTTCATCATACTCTGTTGAGTCAAATGGGGAAACAAAACCCTATGAATATAACAAAATTCAGCTGCCCAAAGATGTCGGAGAAAATCTTGCATACTTGAAAGATTGGCAAAAGGATTTTGATGGTGACAGTTTTGATTTTGATTATCATTTTATGTGGGATCACTATTATGATTTCCCGCAATTCAATCATGCAAAAATCTTGAGCGAAGACATAAAGAATTTAGATAAAATAGGACTTGACGGGCTTGTCAGTTGTCAGATTCAAAGAGCATTTTTGCCAACATCTCTCGGTATGAACACAATGGCTGAAACCCTTTGGAACAAAGAAGCTGATTTTGATGACATATCAAGAAAAACGTTAGAAAGTGAATTTGGTTCTGAATATAAATTTGTTATTGATTATCTTTCATACCTTTCAGATAACAGCTGTGCAAAAGCGTTGAGGGAAGAAGAAAGGATCACATCTCCCGAAAACATTAAATCCCTTGCCGGAGCAATCGAAAAAATAAAAAGTTCAGCTTCATATATTGAAAATCAGATATCAACATCTGAAAGCAGTCGGATAAAAAATGCATGGAAGAAACTCAAATTCTTCTCCGAACTTTATAAAGAAGTACTCATGGTATACACAGAAGTTGCAAACGGCAACAAGGATGCAGACATAAGTAATGTCAAAGAAATTGCTCTCAAAAATGAAATCAGATTTAAAGACGAATTTGATGCCATGTACTTTTTGCAGACATTTGTTCATAACTCTATGAAGAGAATACAGAAACAATAATACTATCCGAGGTGGAATATGAATAAAATCAGATGGGGGATAGCAGGTCCCGGGTTTATTGCAAATAAATTTGCGGATGCAATATCAAATGTTGATGATGCCGTTTTGTCCTGCGTTGCTTCAACAAATATTTCAAAGGCAGAGGAATTTGCCAAAACACATAATATTCCAAAAGTGTATGAAAACTATGAGAAAATGGCAATGTCAGATGAAATAGACGCTGTATATATTTCTACAATACATCCTTTCCACAAACCATGTGCCGAAATTTTTATAAAGAATAAAAAACATGTTCTTTGTGAAAAACCTCTTTGTGTAAATGCCGATGAGGCAAAGGCGATTGAAACTCTTGCAAAAGAAAACGGAGTTTTTCTCATGGAAGCTATGTGGACAGCATTTTTACCTGCAATTGAATATGCGAAAAAAATTGTGTCAGACGGAGTAATAGGTGATGTGAAAAGTACAAGAGCAAGCTTTTGTTATCGCATGGATCCTACAGAAGACCCCAAACTTTTTGACAACTCTCTGGCAGGCGGTTCTCTTCTCGATGTTGGTGTATACGGATTGTATTTTTCTTCTCTTTTTTCTGATGGAAAACCTGAAATCATAAGCTCTGTTTCAAGAATCGAAAACGGAGTTGATCTGCAAATGGAAGTTATGCTCAAATATCCATCGGGCATACTTTCTTCTGTTTCATCTGCAATAGATGTTGAAAAAGAGGAAGATGCAGTAATATATGGAACAGATGGTATGATTGTTATACCACACTTCTATGGTGCTGATAAATTGTATATTAAAAATGGAGAATTTGAAAAATGCATTGAAAAGCCCTTTGCAGGAAATGGATTTGAAGAAGAAATCATTCATTTTACAGAGTGTGTAAATAATAGAATGATACAAAGTCCCAAACATCCTTTGGAAAAGTCCATAGAAATTCTCCAAATTATGGATGATATAAGAAAAAATAATAATATCATATATTCCGAAGATAAAAATAGTTGAACAAAGAGGAGTTCTGTTATTTCAAGAGGAAAGAAGAAAGTTGTCATAATAGCAAGTGATCACACAAGACCCGTTCCAAGCAAAGTCATCATGCCATACATGCTTAAAGAAATCCGAAAAGGAAGCCCTGATGCAGACATAACAATCCTAATTGCAACGGGATGTCACAGAGGAACAACGAAAGAAGAACTCATCGGCAAATTTGGCGAAGAAATAGTAAAAAACGAAAAAATATATATTCACGACTGTGATGAAACTCATATGATGGAATCAATAGGAATCCTTCCTTCGGGAGGCAAATGTGTTATAAATAAATTGTGTACAGAGGCTGACCTTTTGGTTTCTGAAGGTTTCATTGAACCTCACTTTTTTGCTGGGTTTTCCGGTGGGAGAAAAAGTGTTCTTCCGGGAGTTTGTGCAAGAGAAACCGTTCTTGCCAATCACTGTTCTGAATTTATAGCAAATCCTTTTTCAAGGACCGGTATTCTTGAAAACAACCCAATACATAAAGATATGCTTTGGGCTGCAAAAAAAGCAAATCTTGCATTCATTGTAAATGTTGTTCTTAACGAGAAAAAAGAGGTTATATATGCGGTTTCGGGAGATGTGGAAAAAGCTCATAAAAAAGGCACAGAATTTCTTTCATCCCTATGCTGTGTCAAATCAAAGCCTGCTGATATTGTAATTTCAACAAATGGCGGATATCCTCTTGATCAAAACATTTATCAAGCTGTAAAAGGAATGACCGCAGCTGAAGCAACGGTTAAAGATGGTGGAGTTATAATTATGCTTGCATCTTCAACCGATGGGTGCGGCGGACAGCATTTCTATAATCAGCTTTCTTGTGAAAAAGATATTTCAAAAACAATGGACATATTTATGAAAAGGGGCAGAAATCAAACAGAGCCCGATCAATGGCAATCGCAGATTTTAATAAGAATTTTTTTGAAATCCACGATTATATATGTATCTGAAATGGATGATGAAACAATTGAAAGTCTTCACATGATACCTGCCCATTCAATTGATGATGCAATGGATATTGCAAGAAAAATTATAAATAAAGAAAAAATAACCATAACTGCAATTCCGGATGGTGTAGCAGTTATGGTACTGTGATTTGTTGTATTTATGAAAAAAATTTAGGTTATATTCCTTTCTTTTTCAGCGTGTGTCCCTTTTCTTGCCTATAGATTTTACAAAGATGTGCAGCATCAAAGAAACCGAGGGTTTCGGCAATTTCATTCAACGTCAGATCGGAATTGGCCATTTCTTCTGCATGTGTCAGTCTGATTTTGTTCCTGTATTTTACGGGAGTGATTCCTCCGGAATATTCTTTGAATTTTCTGAGAAACGACGACTCACTCATGTGGCACATGTCTGCAAGATCTTTTGTGGAGTAGTTGATGCTGGCTTTGTTTTCTATTGCAACAATTGCATTCATAATATCGCCATATATATTGTTGAATTCAGACCTGATTTCTTTTGGAGTGAAAAGTTCATCTATAATAGAATACATTTCTCCTTTTAGACGCATGGAACTTCTTGCCGGATTCATTGCAGAGTAAAGCACCATCTTGAATCTTTTGAAAAGCATTCCGAAATCATCGTGAGCAATGTGTCTGATTTTGTCATTTAAAAATATTTCTTTTCCATCACTATCCTTAAGAATGAAAGATATGCCGATTCCGTCGGTAGGTAAGTTGAGATTGCAGCAAAATGAACGATACTTTGTCCCATGGGGAACAAAGATAATATCTCCGGGTCCGATGGAACACACGAGTTCGCCGCCAACGGTATAATTACGGGTGTTTTCTATCTGATAAAAAATGAGATGGTTGTTTCTTCCGGTACTTTCATAATTGTAGGTTGTATAATCATTTTCGCCCATTCTGTATGCCACAAGGTCTGTAAACTGACAGTCAATGGAGCATAGTTCGTTTGAATTTATAAGCATGCCAACTCCAATCCGGCAAAGAAGCCTTTGTATTTTACAATGATAATTATAAAATATAATCATAAAATATGCAATACTAACTATTTGAATATTTGAATACTTGACGATATTTTACAATAAATGTACTGTTTTGTCTAATGAAATAATTTAAAAAAGAATGTATAATAGCATTGTACAGTAAATTTTAATTTGCGTTTTTTGAAAGGATGAATGTAATGGATAAAAAAATAAGAGTTGGTATAATCGGTGTTGGTAACATCGCAATGTACTGGGCACATTGGCCTGAATATCAGCAGGTTGAAAACTGTGAAATCACAGCAATTTGTGATATAGACACAGATAAGCTTGAAAAAGAAGGGGACAGACTCGGTCTTCCTGCTGACAAACGCTTCACAGATTATAATGAACTTATTGCATGTGAAGATGTTGATGTTGTAGATATTGCAACATGGAATAGTGTACACTGTGAAATCGCAGAAGCTGCAGCTCGTGCAGGTAAATCTTTCAGTATTGAAAAACCTGTCGGAATGGACTATAAAGAAGCAAAACATCTTGTTGAAGTTGCAAAAGAATGTGGAGTTGAATCTTTTGTATGCCTCAGCTGGAGATATCGTCCCTACACAAGATATCTCAAATATCTTATCGAAAACGGTAAAGCAGGAAAACTCTATCACATAAATGTTCGTTGTATCAAGGATTCAGGTCTTTGGGAAGGTAGAAAAAGAGAGTGGAGATTTGATAAATCAAGAGCAAGCTCCGGCGTTCTTTGTGACCTTGGGTCTCACATGTTCGATATTGTTCGTTTTTGCGGAGAAGAGTTTAAAGAAGTTTATGCTAAATGTGGTATTTTCATTAAAGAAAGACCCAGTGAAGAAACAGGAGAAATTCTTCCTGTTGATACAGATGACTGGTGCAACATTACTGCAGAACTTGAAAGCGACACAAGCTGTACAATTCAGCTTTCAAGATGTGCAACAACAATTCCTGACCTTGTTGAGTTTGAAGTTTTCGGCTCAAAAGGAAAACTCAGATACGTTCACCTTGCAGGTCAGCACAGTCTTGAATTTACTGATGCCAAAACTAAAGAAGTTGAAAGTCTTACACCACCTGCAGAATTCAATGCACTTCAGTCCCAGTCATTCATAAACCTTATGAATGGTATTGAAGACGAATATACAGCAAAAATTCATCATGGACTTGAATGTCAGGCAGTAATTGATGCAGCACTTGTATCTGCAACAGAAAACAGACCTGTAAAAATTTCTGAAATTAAAAACATCTGATAAAAAAGTATCACCCTTTGGGGAGTCATCTTCTCAAAGGGTGATGTAGGATAATGAAGCAAATGTTAAACAAATGCGACTTTAAGAAAGCTAAAGAGAGGTAATCACATGGCACTTTTAAAAGAACCCATAAAGGGAAAAACATTAAAACTTGAACATTTTCCCGCAACATATCAGATACTCATATTCAGATTATGGGACAAGGTTAGTCCGGAAAGGCTTGCAAAGGTTATTGAAACCTCGGTGCAAAATGTTACGGATGCCGCAAAAGCCATGGGAATAGAAGGCTTTGCACGCACAGACGAATGGATTGACAGAGGATATATCTCGATTCTGCGTGCAGTATGGAATCTTCTTCCGATAGAACAGATATACACCCTTTTGGATTGGGACAGAGAAAGACTTGAATATATTATCAAAGAAGATGATTTTCTGTGGATAAAGCTTGGCGAAAAATGCGATTGTCCGCCTGTTTTATACAGAGAACTCACCGAAGAGGAAAAGGAGAGAACAGCTCAAATCAGAGAGTGTGTTATAAATGAAATTCTTCCTCTTTGTCCCTGCGAAGCTGAAATGCCTTTTGATTTTTTTGCCGACAGATATGCTCCTTTGGGAAAAAATAAAAAGAGATTGGTTAATGTCGATTCCACCTGGAGTCTTAAAGTTGAGACAGACGATGAAAATGTTGGTATATATGCCGAAGATTTTCTCGCCTATGCTCAAAGATACGGAATATCTCTTGCAAAGACATCAGAGAAGAAAATTGTTTTTCGTCTTGATGCTGTGGGAGATGATGAGGAATATAGGGAAATTAACATTGGAGAAAATGTAATCGACATAAACGCTTCAAATCATCTTGGTATTATCAGAGGAATTCACGACATTAAAAATCTTGTGGATAAATCAGGGACATTTTCTTTCGATGAGAAAAAATATGTGTACAAGACAAAGGTAAAAACAAGATTTGTATATCCTTTCTGCTCTCTCTATACGGATGTTCTGGATAAGGACATAAACATTTCATTCCCCGACGAAATGTTGGAGGAATATGGGAAATGCGGAATAAACGGCTTGTGGATTCAGGGGATTTTCTACAAGATTCTCCCTTATCCCTTTGATCCTTCTCTTAGCGAAGGGTGGGAAGGAAGAATTGAAAAACTACGTCAGATCACGCAAAAGTGTGCAAGATACGGCATAAGGATATATATGTATATCAACGAGCCCAGAGATATGCCCACAAAGTTTTTTGAAAAATATCCCGACCTTAAGGGAGCGTCCCAGACTCCCGGTGTTGCATGTTTGTGTTCATCCGATCCGCGCACCCATAAATATCTTAAAGATACAATACAAAAGCTTCTGGAAGAAGTTCCGCTTCTTGGTGGACTTATAAATATAACACAGTCAGAAAATAACGTTCTTTGTTATTCAAGAGGGATAGAAAAGAAATATTTTCCGCCCGATATTGAAGTAGTGCCCTGCCCTGTATGTTCAAAACGAAAGGCATCCGAGGTGACGGCGGAGATTATCAAAACAATGGCAGATGCTGTGTCCGAGGTTAGTGACACTTGCAAATTCTTTACCTATACATGGGCATGGGAAAACTATTTTTCCTATCAATATGAAGATCTTATGGAGCGCATACCTCAAAACTCCATTGTTATGCAGGTTAGTGAAGATAAAATGCCTCTTAATATAGGTGGCGTACCTGATATTGTCGGAGACTATTCTCTTTCAATTGTAGGCCCCGGCGAAACCGCAAAAAGACTTTGGAAAAGAGCAAGAGAAAGAGGAATTGAAGTTGGGGCAAAAGTTCAGGTCAATACATCATGGGAATGTTCAACGGCACCATTTCTTCCTGTCTATGAAAAGGTAACACAGCATATGAAAAACCTCATAGAAGAAGGGATTGAACATATGATGCTTTCCTGGACACTTGGTGGGTATATGTCAGATAACTTGAAAATTGCATCGGCATTTTTCTTTGATAGCGACGAAGAATTTTCATATGATAAGATTCTGGAGAACTCATACGGAGACTATGCAAAGGAAATCAAAGAAGCTGTTGGCTATTTCTGCAAAGGATTTTCCGAGTTCCCGTTTGACCATCAGGGAATATATGAAGGTCCTGCAAATGCGGGAGCGGCAAATATATTATATCCCGAAAAAACAAACATGTCCTCAACAATGACCGGTTTTCCCTATGATGACCTTGACAGATGGAGAAATGTGTATCCCGAGGATATATATTTGAGTCAGTTTGAAAAGTTGTGTGTGGAGTGGAAAAAAGGTCTTGAAGTTATAAAGGACCTTCCGCATTGCGAATTTCGTGATATGGCAGAATATGGATATACACTTTTTAGTGCATCAAGAAATCAGATTGAATACTACATACTGAGAAATTCAAACGGAAGCAAAGATAGAATCAGAGAAATTATAGAATCTGAAAAAGAAAATGCATCTCTTGCCTACAAGGTAATGCGCAGAAATTCAACTGTCGGATTTGAAGCTGCAAACCACTATTATGTCACATGTGCAATGCTCATGGAAAAAATAGTTCAATGTGATTATCTTTTAAATAAATTAAGTTCAGAGGATGAAAGGAAGTAATAACAATGAAAGCAGGATTAATTGGCTATGGTAACATGGGTTCCTGGCATGTTGAAGAAATCAATAAAAGAATAGACGGTCTTGAAGTTGTTGGTGTCTATGATATAGAACCTAAAAGAAGAAAACTTGCGGAAGAAGCCGGAGTAAAAGCGTATGAGTCTGCAGAAGAACTTTTAAGTACCGATATTGAACTGGTTATAATTGCAACACCAAATAACTTCCATAAGGATTATTCCATAATGGCTATGAGAGCAGGTAAGAACGTTGTATGCGAAAAACCGGCTTGTCTCAACTCGGAAGAACTTGAAGAAGTTATAAAGGTCAGT
>JAZONV010000010.1:0-68709 GCA_045654685.1 Clostridia bacterium
ACCTGAATGGATGGTAATGGATGTTGTTCCTGTAATTCCTCTCGAAATCAGACCTATGGTTCAG
This sequence comes from Clostridia bacterium, assembly GCA_045654685.1. GTDB lineage: Bacteria > Bacillota > Clostridia > UMGS1810 > UMGS1810 > RGIG1828. Next base: position 65 of record JAZONV010000010.1, read on the forward strand.
CTTGACGGTGGAAGATTTGCAACATCAGACCTCAACGACCTCTACAGAAGAGTTATAAACAGAAACAACCGTCTCAAAAGACTTTTGGAACTTGAAGCTCCCGACATCATTGTCCGCAATGAAAAGAGAATGCTTCAGGAAGCGGTTGATGCTCTCATTGATAACGGCAGAAGAGGCCGTCCTGTTACAGGACCGGGAAATCGTCCTTTAAAATCCCTTTCAGATATGCTCAAAGGTAAGCAGGGACGTTTCCGTCAGAACCTTCTTGGTAAACGTGTTGACTATTCAGGACGTTCCGTTATCGTTGTAGGACCTAATCTTAAAATTTATCAGTGTGGTCTTCCTAAAGAAATGGCACTTGAGCTTTTCAAACCTTTTGTTATGAAAAAATTGGTTGAAGACGGACTTTGCCACAACATCAAGAGTGCAAAACGTATGGTTGAAAGAGTAAGACCTGAAGTTTGGGATATGCTTGAAGATGTAATCAAAGAACATCCCGTATTCCTTAACCGTGCCCCCACACTTCACAGACTCGGTATTCAGGCATTTGAACCCGTACTCGTAGAAGGAAGAGCAATCAAACTTCATCCTCTCGTATGTACAGCGTTCAACGCCGACTTCGATGGTGACCAGATGGCTGTTCACGTACCTCTTTCACCTGAGGCACAGGCAGAAGCAAGATTCCTCATGCTTTCAGCAAACAACCTTCTTAAACCTCAGGATGGTAAAACAGTAACTGTTCCTACTCAGGATATGGTTCTTGGTAGTTACTATCTCACAATCATCAAACCCAAAGAAGTTAAAATTTTAGATCCCGGTGACACAGGATTTGAAGCAGGAGATGTTGTATGTTATCTCAGCAATCAGGAATTTAACAAGGGCAACAAAAAAGCCATTGCAAAAGGCAAAGGTCTCCACTGGATCAACCTTGAACTTGAAGCAGAAGGCAAAAAAGCAGCCACCTTCACAGAAGAAGGATGCTTCCCCGGAGAAGACGGAGAAGGAAAGTGTTTCTCAAGCTTTGACGAAGTTCTTATGGCATACGACAGCGGTGCTATTGGACTCCATGCTCCCATAAAAGTATATACCAAAAAAGAAATAAATGGCGAGATTGTATCAGGCATCATTGATGCTACTGCAGGAAAAATCATTTTCAATGAAAATATTCCTCAGGATATCGGTCTTGTTGACAGAACAAAAGAAGGTCCTCTCACACTTGAAATCGGCATGAACTATGTTGCCGACAAGAAAGGACTTGGAAGAATTTGTGATAACTGTATCAAAGTTCACGGAACAACAGTTACAGCAGGTGTACTTGACCATATCAAAGCACTTGGCTACAAATTCTCCACAAGAGGTGCTCTCACAATCAGCGTATCTGATATTATCATCCCCGAAACCAAGCAGGAACATCTTGACTTGGCTCAGTCAAAAGTTGATAAAATCACAAAGCAGTATAAGAGAGGTCTCATAAGTGATGAAGAAAGATACAATAAGGTAATCGCATCATGGAATGAAGCAGTTGACGATATTTCAGATGACCTTATTGACAATCTTGATCAGTATAACCCCATCTACATGATGGCAACTTCCGGTGCCCGTGGTAGTAAAGACCAGATTAAACAGCTTGCAGGTATGCGTGGTCTTATGGCTGATACCTCAGGTCGTGCAATCGAAATTCCTATCAAGGCTAACTTCCGTGAAGGTCTTAACGTTTTGGAATACTTCATTTCAACTCACGGTGCTCGTAAAGGTCTTGCCGATACTGCTCTTCGTACAGCCGACTCCGGTTACCTCACAAGAAGACTTGTTGATGTATCGCAGGATGTTATTATCCGTGAAAAAGACTGTGGCATAGATCATGGTGTTGTTGTAAAAGCAATCACAGATGGTAACGAAGTTATTGAAGGACTCAAAGACAGACTCAACGGCAGAGTATCTCTCCGTGATATTGCTCATCCCGAAACAGGAGAAATTCTTGTTAAGGCTGATCAGCTTATCAATGAAGACCTTGCAAAAGTTATTTGTGATGCAGGAATTGAAGAAGTTGAAATCAGAAGTATCCTCACATGTAAGGCAAGAATCGGTGTATGTGCTAAATGTTATGGTTCAAACCTTGCAACATCTGAACTTGTAAACGCAGGTGAAGCGGTTGGTATCATTGCAGCGCAGTCTATCGGTGAACCCGGTACACAGCTTACAATGAGAACATTCCACACCGGTGGTGTTGCCGGCGACGATATCACACAGGGTCTCCCCAGAGTTGAAGAGCTCTTTGAAGCTCGTAAACCTAAGGGTGTTGCCATTCTTTCAAATGAAGATGGTACTGTTAAGATTGAAGAAAGCAAGAAGAAGAGAGAGGTTGTTATCACAGATGAAAACGGCATGACAAGCAACTATCTCATTCCTTATGGCTCAAGACTCAAAGTTGTTGACGGTCAGAAGATTACAGCAGGTGATGAACTTACAGAAGGTTCAATCTATCCTCAGGATCTCCTCACAATCAAAGGAAAAATTTCCGATCAGGCAGGTCTTACTGCTGTTACAGATTACCTCACAAGAGAAGTTCAGAGAGTATATCGTCTCCAGGGTATCGATATCAATGATAAACATATCGAGGTTATCGTAAGACAGATGATCAGAAAAGTAAGAATTGAAGATCCCGGTGACAGTAACCTTCTCATCGGTTCAATGGTTGACAGAAGTGAATTTGAACACGTTAAGGACGAAATGCTTGAAAAAGGACTTGCAGCACCTGTTTCTAAACCTGTTCTTTTGGGTATCACCAAAACAGCCCTTGCAACAGATTCATTCCTTTCAGCAGCATCCTTCCAGGAAACAACCAGAGTTCTTACTGATGCCGCAATTAAAGGTAAAAAAGATCCCCTCATCGGTCTTAAAGAAAACGTTATTATCGGTAAGCTTATTCCTGCCGGAACAGGTCTCCCGGTATATCAGAACGTTGAGGTTGTAACTCCCATAATTCATGCAGATGATTATATGGAAGTAAAATAATAACTAAACAAATCATGTTTAACAAAGCTCTTTGTCAATAGTTGGGGTCAAAATTGAATAATGGGATTTTTGATGGCGGTTGCAGCTATTTATGCAGCCGCCTTTCCTATGCCTGATAATAACATATAAGAACACATAAAATAACATGTTGGGATACTGAAAAATGATGCAATATTGTGTATTATAATATTGATGTCACAAAACTATGTGTGAGGTTAAAGTATGGACTACATTATTAATAAGAAAAATTTTGAATTCATGAAAAATTTTGTCCAAAGTCCCATTGACTACGGAAGTCTTTTCTTTCATCAGATTGGTGAATGTATGCTTGAATGTGGTGGGGCAATTGAGTCCCATAACCAGGAATGTTTTGAAATCAGTTGTGTCATTTCAGGATATGGCAAATTCTTTGTGGATGGCGTTGCTCACGACGTGTCTGCCGGAGATGTTCATCTCATATGCCCAAACAAAATTCACGAAATTACAACAGATTGTCCCGAAGGATTTCGCTTTGCATACCTTGGATTCAGTTTCCCCGAAAGTGAGAATGATACTGACCCGGAAAAACTCAAAGAATTCTATATGAGCGTGTCAAGTCATATTGTCAAAGATAATGGAAACATATATCCCTTGATGCGTATGCTTATTGATGAATGGTACAGCGAATCAAAGCTTAACTATACTGTGGTCATTTCGCTCCTGAAGTGCATACTTGTTCTCACATCAAGGCTTTTTGGCGAAAAAGAAAAAGGCGGATATGTTCCTGACTATCGTGATGACGTTCTTGGAAGAAATATATACAGCATAATTCAATATATAGATAACAACGTTACCGAGATAACCGGCATAGAAATTATAGCCCATAGATTTGGCTATACTTCAAACTATGTTTCCCATCTTTTCAAAGCTAAAATGGGAATATCCGTTCAGAACTATATAATTGAGAAGAAAATGGACATTGCATCAAATCTTCTCATAAACACAAATTGCAGTATAACGGAAATTGCAGAAAGATTGAAATATTCATCCCTTCAATCTTTTTGTAAAATGTTTAAAAAATGGAAAGGGTGCACACCAACCCGCTACAGAGAAAAATATTACAAATCAAGACAGGAGAGACAAATATGAAAAAAGGCCCTATTACAGGAACATTTATTGATGAGATAACCTATGATATACCCTCATCAAACTGGACATATGATCAGTGGAGAAAAGATCTTGACTACATGCAGGAAATAGGAATAGATACAGTAATATTCATAAGAGGCGGATTTGAAGATAAATCTGTATTTCCGTCAAAAGTTTTAGGCACTCACTATGCAGATGATTTTGCAGGCTTTATCTTTGAGGAAACCTCAAAAAGAGGTATGGATGTTTTCTTCGGAATGTACATTTCAAACCTTGACTGGAACGGGGGAGATGCGGCAGGAGAGATAAGAAAAAACACAATGTTTATAAAAGAGGTGGATGAAAGATATGGTCATTATCCATCTTTTAAAGGTTGGTATATTCCCCAGGAAGATTGCTGTAACCAAGGAAATATTGACGAAATTATGCGTGGAATGTCTGCTCTTTGTAAAGATAAAACCCCTGACAAAAAGGTTTTTATCAGTCCATATTTCAAAACTCCAATAACATATAAAAATGACTATTTTACTCCCGCTCAGCATTATGAAGAATGGGATAAACTCTTTTCATACGGCGGAAAAGACATTGACATCTGTGCTTTTCAGGACGGAACAGCACCAATGGATCAGATAGACGAGTTTTATACTCTCACAAAAAAACTTTGCGATAAATATGATATTCACCACTGGGTAAATGCAGAAACTTTTGAACGCGATGTAAGATGTATGTATTATCCCATAACTTTCCAGCTTTTAAGAAGAAGACTTGAACATCACAAAAACTATGCTGAAAAGATTATAACCTTTGAGTTTTCTCACTTTTTAAGTCCTCAATCGATTTATCCGTCAGCACATAATCTGAACAGACTCTACAAAGATTACTATCTGAAATAAAAAACCTCGTTTTGACGAATTATACATAAGAAGTATAGCCTTTGATGTGGGAATTTTGCGTGTTTGGTTGACATATCAACTGTTTGTATGATATAATCCCTGATGGTAACAAATGACACTTAAAATGGGGGATATTATGCAAATACTTGCCTACACACTATCTGCACTTGCTGCAGTATGTCTCATCTTCGCATCGTTGATAAAAGGCGAAAAAATGAACAAGATATTAATGCTTGTTTTTTTGGCAAATGTTTTGGCTGCAACCGGATATATTATAGAAGGTAGCGGAATTAACGGAGCCATATCATGCTATATTGGCGGAGCACAGACCATAATCAACTATTTCTATGAATCAAAAGATAAGCCTCTTCCAAAGTGGCTCATAGGAATATATGCATTGGCGTTTATTTCTTTCAATCTATATTTTGGAACAAATCCCGGTCACACCGCACTTGTCATTATTGCTTCTCTCACATTCATCATGAGTATCGGACAGAAAAATGGCGCAAGATTTCGCTTCTGGACACTTACCAATATGATTCTCTGGTGTACATATGATGTTTGGTCAGGTGCATATAACGGTCTTTTGACACACATTCCGATTCTTGTATTCACAGTTGTGGGTATGATTATACATGATGTTAAACACAAGAAATAAAAAAATGTTCAGGATTCGTGATGATTCCTGAACATTTTTGTTGTATATGAAACTTCGTTCCTGTATAACAAAAAATATTATTATATTTTTGTGAATTTTGATTTCTTCAGTATTTTAAAAACCAATGGAGCGGCAATAATTGTGATTATCATTTCCGGTATCATATACGCACCGTTATACACAATGGAATAAAAGAGGGATAGACCCGAACCTTCAAAGGTGTTCATAACCCATGAGCAGAAATCTTTCATAAATCCGATTTGTGAAAGTCCGGTTGAGTCTGCAAAAAACCATTGAGCCCAAGCGCCAAAAAATATATATCCTGATATGATGTGCATAATATACCTCAGCATCACACAGAAAAAAGTTCCGAGACAAAGTTCTTTAGTTTCACTTTTTAGCTTTCCCTTGAATATTCCTCCAAAACCTAAAACAGTATAGGCAAGGACGTAATCAATAAGACATACAGAGATGGCGGCAAATGGAGCCATCTGACTGTCTCCCGGAAGAAAAAAAGCAGAAACTGTGCCAAAGCCAACAAGCATTTGCAAAAGGGAATAGGCAAATGCAGCAGTAAGGCCTGTTTTCAGGCCGAAAAGATAGCTTGCCATAATAACAGGTAACATTGATATAAGTGTCACCGAACCGCCAAAGGGGAGAGTCAGAATCTGCACAATCGACAGAATAAGACCAAGGCCGATAAGCATTGAAGAAGTAATGGTTTTCTTTGTTTTCATACAAAACATCTCCTTAAAATTTATTGTACACTAAAAATCACCTTGTTATCAGCCGGCAGTTAACAGATAATTTTCTGTGAACGAAAAAAGATGTTTGGGTGCCAAAAAAGGCATACCCCGAAAGGTATGCCCAAAATAACAAATATGTTTCCTACGTTGGCATTACCCAAATCAGGTATATGGGTCGGAACAGCAATATGTTCCCTCTCAGCCTGCTTGCACAAGCTCCCCGGATTTGTAAACAGTTTAACACATAATATTTTGATTTGTCAAGCTTTTAACCAAAGATTTTATATGTGTTAATACCAAAAGTTTTGAGATTATAAAAAGAATTTTTTTGTAAAATCCATATTTTTGAAAAAAACACTTGATTTTCTTTTTTTCTTGTGCTATAATATCTTCTGTTGCTGATATGCGCCGCTAGCTCAGCTGGATAGAGCGTCTGACTACGGATCAGAAGGTCAGGGATTCGAATTCTCTGCGGCGCGCCAATACATACAAAAACCGCGTGTTTCAAAAGAAGCATGCGGTTTTTCTTTTGTCTTGCCTGAACGCCTGATTTTTTGCAAAAATTCAAGGAGTCAGGAGTGCGGAAAATAATTAATATTAAACTGAGACGGAGATGAAATAATGAAAGTTATTGCGATTGGTTCTGTATCAGGTGGCGGAAAAACCATCATTGTCAATGAAATAACTAAAAAAATAAATAATGCAAAGTCACTTCATTTTGATGATTATTCGTTCAAAGGAGAAGTTGATGATTTCTATTCGTGGGTAAAACAAGGTGCGAATTATGATATTTGGGACTTAGAGCCTTTGATAAAAGATATTTTGGAGCTCGAGAATGTCGGAGAATGCGACTATTTGTTTTTAGATTATCCATTTGCATATTGTCATAAGGAATTAAGCCAATATATTGATTGTGCTATTTTCATGGATACGCCATTAGACATTGCAATGGCAAGAAGAGTTCTTCGGGATATGAAAAATGCAACAGGCGAAGAAATAAGATATGATATGGATATATATCTTAAATATGCCAGACTTGCCTTTGTTCAAACGTTAAAGGATGTATTGCCGTCATCGGATTATGTGATTGACGGAACGAAAGAAATGAATGAGATAGTTAGAGAAATAATAAATATAGTATCAGTTTTATAAATATTGGATATAGGAGACAAGTGTAAATGAATAATATAAAATTCAATTTTTCAGACTGTAATTATATTATGGAAGTGTATGAATACGTAAAATAGCAGTTCAAATTACCTGATTACTGTGGTAATAATCTTGATGCATTGTGGGATTTCCTTAGAGATGAATGACCGCTTGATGCCAAAATAGACATAGATGGTATTGAGTATTTAAATAATAAATTTGATGGTTACGGAGACGAAATCAAGAAAATATTTGAAGATTTACCCAAAGAATATGGAAATGAAAATATAAAAGTTATTATACATTCTTAAGAACTGATTTTGATATACTTGACTATGAGGTATATTATACTATATAATTAATGAAGTAAGAAATCAGCAGTTCAGTTTAGTAATAGAATTATCGTGTTATTCGTGAAACACGTGGAATTTACTTATTTTTGCGTGCATGATTCGATTGTCCGACAGGACAATCACTACGGATCAGAAGGTCAGGGATTCGAATTCTCTGCGGCGCGTCAAACATAGAAAAACCGCGTGTTTCAGAGGAAACATGCGGTTTTTGTTTTTTTCTCGGAGCGTCTGATTTTTTTGTTTAATGATGTAATACAGAAAATTTTTGAATATAAAAATAAGTATGTAAATAAACATTGACATAAAAAGAATGGTGTGGTATTATAATAGCATATGAATATTTGGCAAACCCGGTGAAAGCCGGCGACGCAAAGCCAGGAGGCTAAGGTTCTCAAAACTATGCTAGTCCAGTTGCAACTATCAAGGTCCTTTTTTATATATAGGGCTTATTGTTTGTTGCAATTTTTTTATGCGTTTTTTTGTTGGTAAAGTGAGCCGGATATGTATAAAATTTCTTTAATACACATAAGATGAGTGTTTAAATTATTTGTATCCAAAGATATGGGATATCAAAAAGAGGAGTGTAGCAGAAGTGGATATATTTGCTCTTGTACTTTCGATTGTCATCGTATGTCTTTCAATATATATATATAAGCTTCGGAAGATAAATAAATCAGATTCAATGACTGATTCTGAAACAGGCATGGGTAATTTGCAATATTTCAAGCACCACCTTGCCGGGATAACGGAAGATGAATCGGGAAAATCCTACTATATTGCCTACATAATTATGGATAGCAGTTATTTGCGTTCATATCATGATAATATGTCCTTTGGCGAAGCGTTGAGATTTGCTTCGTCAGTTCTTGCGGATAATTCCCAAGGAAAAGAGATATCTGCAAGAATTACAGAAAACGGGTTTGTGTTTGTATTTAATTCAGACGATGATTCTGATGCAAAGCGCAGATTGAAAAAGGTTATGAACAAACTTAACAAATCTGAGGTGAAAAAAGATGAAAGCAGCAAACATGTGTTCTATTGTGCAATGTATCATCTCACGCCCTCTGACACAAATTGCGAGGTTTTACTTTTCAATCTGAGAAAAAACTGCAGTGATATTTTTGGTACAGAAAAACAAATTGTATACTGCGATACTTATTCCATGAATAAAATTCAGGAAGAGAATATGGTCACGGAAAATATCATCAAAGGCCTTGATAACAACGAATTCAAGATGTATCTGCAATTTGTTGTGGATAACAAAACAAAAAAGATTGTATCAGCAGAAGCCCTTTCCCGCTGGGAGAATGATGAAAATGGCGTGGTTGGTCCGTTCAAATATATAAGATGCATGGAAGATGCAGGTCTTATAACAAGACACGATTTCTACATGTTTGATCAGGTTTGCCGTCAACTTCAGGAGTGGGAAGGAACGGAATATGATAACATATCCATATCCTGCAACTTTACAAGAATAACTCTTTCAGAAGAAAATTTCATAGATAAGATAAAAGAAATATGCGAAAAATATACTTTTGACAAATCAAAGCTTTCCATTGAGATAACAGAAGATGCAATGGAAAAGGACAGAGACAATGCAACAGGCAATGTGGAACTGTGCAAAAAACTTGGATTCAAAGTATATCTTGATGATCTCGGAAGCGGTTATACGTCACTTTCAAATCTCTGTGACTATCCCATAGATGTTGTAAAAATTGACAGAGATATTCTTCTCAAAGGCAATACAGAAAGAGGAAAAGAGCTTTTGAGAGGTATCATAGCTCTTGCACACAGCCTTAATATGAAAGTTATTTGCGAGGGTGTTGAAACAGAGGAACAAAATGATTTTGTAACCTCATCAGATTGTGATTATATTCAGGGTTGGTATTATTCAAAACCCATATCTCATGACAGATTCGAAACATTCATAAAAGAGTATTTCCCCGAAGAAAAATAGGGTAGTAATTAATATTAAAGACATCATTTTTTGTGCTAATAAACATAAGAATGATGTCTTTTTGTGTTTGGTTTATTAAAAGTACTGAACATGACCGGAATTTGAAAAAATTGCTTGATATTTTTAATCTTGTGTAGTATAATATATGATGTCGTACAGCCGGGGCGGTAGCGGTGCCCTGTACTTGCAATCCGCTATAGCAAGGGTCATGTCTTTATTGAGGGTTACACTTTCCGTGTAGTACCGTCATATCAATGTTGATGGTCGGGTCTTGCGCAATATGCGTTTGTGAACCTGGTCAGGTGAGGAATCAAGCAGCCATAAGCAGAGCCTGCATATGTGCCGCAAGAGTGCCCGGCCTGAGTTGTATATGGCGACAAACGTGCGGGAAGCCTAATTCGACTTAAAGACGTACGACTTTTTTTGAAAATTTTTGACAGGGAGTGGTGAAAATGGCATATCAGGCGTTGTACCGTAAGTGGCGTCCAATGAAATTCGATGATGTTATCGGTCAAAGTCACATAACAGAGACCGTAAAAAATGAAATGCAGACAGGTGCAATTGCCCATGCATATCTTTTCACAGGTACCCGCGGAACAGGGAAAACCACAACAGCAAAAATTCTCAGCCGTGCGCTCAACTGTCAATCTCCCATAGAAGGAAATCCCTGTAATGAATGTGAAGTTTGCAAATCCATAATTAGTGAAGTTTGTCTTGATGTTCAGGAAATTGATGCTGCATCAAACACAGGCGTTGAAAACATAAGAGATATTATTTCTCAGGTTCAATATCTTCCCACCATGGGAAAATATAAAGTGTTCATTATAGACGAGGTTCATATGCTTTCCAAAGGAGCCTTCAATGCACTTTTGAAAACTTTGGAAGAACCCCCTCCTCATGTTGTGTTTATTCTTGCAACAACAGAGGTTCAGTCGATTCCTGCAACAATCCTTTCAAGATGCCAGAGATTTGATTTCAAAAACATCTCCATTGATGACATTGTACTCAACATAAAAACCATTCTTGCATCGGAAAATATTGAAGCAGATGATGACGCTCTTGAATATGTTGCGTATCTTGGGGATGGCTCAATGAGAGACTCATTAAGCATATTGGATCGTTGTCTCGCATTTTCTCGTGATCATCTCAATCTTGATAAGATTATTGATGTTGTTGGTGCAGTAGATGATAAAATTCTCTACGATTTTGCAAAGGATGTTGCAAATAATGATACGTCATCTGCATTGGAGCGTTTCAATGGCTGTATAAACAACGGAAAGAATCTTGATAACATAGCAAAAGGGCTTTTGAATGTTTTCAGAGAAATTATAATGTACAAAATAAATGAAGATAATTTTTCTGCAAGCAAAATAAAAAAAGAGTATCTGAAAGACTGTGCTCATCTTTTCGATGTGCCGTCTCTTTCAAACTATATAAACATAATTTCAGAATGCATGGCATCCTTCAAGAGCTTTGCATCTCAAAGAGTTCTTTTTGAATGTGTTTTGGTGAAGTTGACAACGCCTCAGATGAATCAGGATTATTCTTCTGTTATAGCAAGGCTTTCTGCTTTGGAAAACAAAATTGCATCCGGAGTGTTTCAGGCTGTTCCCGTCACGTCCGATTCATCAAAGGCAGCAACGGATGCAACAAACAAAAATGAAGCAAAAGTGAAGGCGGAAACTGCTCAACCCAAAAAGAATGAAACCAAAACAAGTGGTTCCCAAAAGGAAGAAGAGTCTTCAAATACATCTTCTATGGCCGGGAGTGATGCAAAAAATGTGGTGAAGAAATGGCCTGAAGTTGTAAATTATCTTCTCACCACCGGAAAACTTTCTTTGTATACCAATCTTTTTGAATCAAAAGTATATGAAGAAGATGGAACACTTATAATCAAAGTTGATGATGAGTCCAAAAAGCACACGCTTATGGACAAGACAAATGCCGATGCTTTGAAAGAGGTTATTGTATCTTCCACCGGAACTGATGTAAGCGTAAAAATCATATGCGGTGAGATGGATTCGGAAAATTCCGGAGATGATATTTTCAAAAACTTAAACAGTCTCGGAAAAGATTTTCCCGGTAATTTCAATGTTAACTGAAAAAACGAAATTTATTTAAAATTAAAGCTGTTTAAAGTTGACATATATGTATAAATATGGTATAATTAATAATTATTTTTCATGACAGATAAAAGGGTTTGGAGGTTTAAACATATGACTAAAATAGCAATTATCGGATTTGGTGTTGTAGGTTCCGGTGTGTATGAAGTTATAAGAAAAAATGCCGGAGATATAGCCGAAAAAGCAGGAACCGAAATTGATATAAAATATATCCTTGATATCAGGGATTTCTCAAATCATCCTGAAAGCAATCTTTTTGTAAATGATGTAAATATCATTGCACAAGATGATGAGGTTTCCGTTGTTGTTGAAACAATGGGAGGAATTGAGCCTGCAAACACTTTTTCACGTCTTATGCTTTCAAAAGGCAAAACTGTAGTAACATCTAACAAAGAGCTTGTTGCAACCTATGGAGATGAACTTTTTGCACTTGCGTCCGAAAATGGATGTGCATATTATTATGAGGCAAGTGTTGGCGGTGGTATTCCTATCATCCGTCCCATGAAAAATTGTCTCAGCGCAAACAAAATCGAATCGGTTTTTGGCATACTCAACGGTACCACCAACTACATTCTCACAAGAATGTTCACAGATAATGTATCTTTCGAATCTGCTCTGAAAGAAGCTCAGGAAAAGGGCTATGCAGAAAAAGACCCCACAGCAGATGTTGATGGTTTTGATACAGGCAAAAAAATCAGTATTCTTTCTTCAATGATTAATGGTGAAAAAATCAATCATGAAGATGTTCACACAGAGGGCATCCGCTCCATCACTTTAACAGATACCGAATTCGCTCAAAGCTTTGGCTACAGCATAAAACTTATCGGAAGTTGCAGACGAGTTGATGATAAATATAGTGTTGTGGTTGCTCCCATGCTTGTTGAAAAAGATTCTCCTCTTGCTGGAGTAAATGACGTTTTCAACGGCATCATGGTTTGCGGAAATATGCTTGGTGATGCATTCTTCTATGGCAGAGGCGCAGGAAAGCTCCCAACAGCAAGTGCGGTTGTTGCAGACGTTATAGATGCAGTAAGAAGCAAAGAACTCAAATTCAGAGCACCATGGACAAAAGCAACAAAAAGTGTTCTTGTTCCATATGAAGCAATTGAATGTGCAATGTACATCTGTCTTAAAGAAGCAGATGATGAAACTGTAAACAAAGTGTGTCAAGTTTTTGGAAGTGACCTCAAACTTATCGTTAAAGACGGATATGTTGCATTTATAACCGGAAAAGATACAGTTTCAGGTATAGATGAAAAACTTGCAAAAATTGGTGCAAAGGTAAATAATAAATTGATGATTCTCTGATATAAGTTTATCGGTTCTTAAATCATCCCGGGGGTAGCTATGTTTAAAGTCAGAGTACCGGCGTCTACTGCTAATCTCGGTCCCGGATTTGATTGTATGGGTATAGCGCTTAATCTATATAATACAGCAGATTTTGAAAAGACCGGTTCAGGGTTCGAAATTGAAATTCTGGATGAAAGCAGTGCATACGTTCCAACAAATGAGAATAATCTTTTATATAAAGCAATGGATGCTGTATATAGAAAAGCCGGAGAAAGATTGGACGGCGTAAAAATAACAGTCAAATCAGACATCCCGGTCACAAGAGGTCTCGGAAGCAGTTCATCGGGCATTATAATGGGGCTTGTTGGTGCAAATCATCTTTTGGATGACAGATTTTCCAAAGATGAACTTCTCCATATGGCAACCATTCTGGAAGGTCATCCCGATAATGTAACTCCCGCTCTTATGGGGGGATATACTATTTCTTATGCTGAAAGAGAAAAAGTGATATATTCGCAAACAGATGTTTCAGAAAACTTAAGGTTTGCGGCGATGATTCCTGATTTTTATCTTCAGACAAAACGATCACGACTTGCTCTTCCGAAATTTGTAAGCATGCGCAGTGCGACATATAATGTTGCTCACGCTTCACTTCTTGCATCGGCACTCTTTTCGGGAGATGAAAAATTGCTATATTCATGTTTTAGAGACAGAATCCATCAAAGATTCAGATTTTCGTTCATAAAGAGCGGTGAATACATCACAAGATGTGCAAGACGATTCGGTGCCTATGGGAGTTTTATAAGCGGTGCCGGACCAACAATCATGTCAGTTGTCAGCAAAGATAATGCTGATTTTGAATATAATATGAGAAATCTCATAAAAACAAATCTGAAAAATTGGCGTCTGGTTATGCTTGAAGCAGACAATGAAGGCGCTGTTATTCAATATTAAATTGGAGGTATGAACAATGGGCTTGATAGTTCAAAAATTCGGCGGTTCATCTGTACGCGATGCCGAAAGAGTAATGAATGTTGCTGGTAGAATTGTTGAAACATACAAACAGGGAAATTCCGTTGTTGTTGTTGTTTCCGCACAGGGCGACACTACAGATGATTTAATTGAAAAAGCAAAAGAGATAAATCCTAATGCTTCAAAAAGAGAAATGGATATGCTCCTTTCAACCGGAGAACAGATTTCAATTTCCCTTCTTGCAATGGCAATACAGAAACTTGGATATCCTGTAGTATCTCTCACCGGATGGCAAATAGGAATGAAGACCGATTCCAACTATGGAAGTGCACGTATCTCAAAAATTGATACAGAACGTCTTCACAAAGAAATTGATTCCAACCACATAGTAATCGTTGCAGGCTTCCAGGGAATCAACAAGTATGATGATATAACAACTCTCGGAAGAGGTGGTTCTGACACATCTGCAGTTGCAATTGCAGCAGCACTCAGAGCAGATATGTGCGAAATCTACACAGACGTTGACGGTGTGTATACAGCAGATCCCAGAATCGTTCCCACAGCAAAAAAACTTGATTCAATTTCATATGACGAAATGCTCGAACTTGCAAGCCTTGGTGCTAACGTTCTTCATAATCGTTCTGTTGAAATGGCAAAAAAATATAATATTAATCTGACTGTACGTTCCAGCTTGAATAAAAATGAAGGAACAGTTGTTAAGGAGGTAAATAAAGTGGAAAAAATGTTGGTTAGAGGTGTAGCAAGAGATAATGATGTTGCAAGAATTTCTATCTGCAACATTGAAGATAAGCCCGGTATGGCATTTAAAGTATTTTCTCTTCTTGCGGGAAAAGGCATAAATGTTGATATAATCCTTCAGTCAATCGGCAGAGAAGGAATGAAAGATATCAGCTTTACAGTATCAGAAAGCAATCTTGAAAAAACTGTTGAACTTCTTGAAGCAAACAAAGATTCCCTTTGCTTTGAAGAAATCAAAACAAGCACAGATTATTCAAAAGTTTCAATTGTTGGTTCAGGTATGGTTAACAACCCCGGAGTTGCAAGCACAATGTTTGAAGCTCTCTATGATGCAGACATCAACATTCATATGATTTCCACATCCGAAATCAAAGTATCA
This sequence comes from Clostridia bacterium, assembly GCA_045654685.1. Taxonomy (GTDB): domain Bacteria; phylum Bacillota; class Clostridia; order UMGS1810; family UMGS1810; genus RGIG1828. The sequence continues at coordinate 15,487 of JAZONV010000010.1, forward strand.
GTTCTTATCAATAAGAAAAATGCAGACAGAGCAGTCAGCGTAATTCACGATAAATTCAATTTTGCATAAGAATATTAATCCGGAGACATGCTTGTTTGTGTGTCTCCGTTTTTTAGGATATACATATTCGCATGTATATATTTATTTGGAGGACATATGGAACAAAAAAACAATAAAACCATGGATAAAATAGAAGGCAGAAATCCTGTGATGGAAGCTCTTCGCTCGGGAAGAACAATAGATAAGATTCTTGTTCAGAAGGGCGAAAAACATGGTTCGGTAATAAAGATTCTTGCATTGGCAAAAGAAAAAAGAATTGCCGTATCATACGTAGAAAAGGCAAAACTTGATAAAATTGCCACATCTCATGCACATCAGGGTGTTATTGCATATGCCGCAGTCAAGGAATATGTAAGCGTGTCTGATATCATAAAAATTGCAAAGTCCAAAAATGAGCATCCCTTCATTGTCATATGCGATGATATAACGGACCCCCATAATCTTGGTTCAATACTTAGAAGTGCAAATGCCGCAGGTGTACATGGTGTAATAATTTCAAAACATAACAGCGTAGGACTAAATGCAACAGTTGCAAAGACATCAGCAGGTGCGGTAGAATTTACACCTGTTGCAAAGGTGTCAAGCATAGCCCAGACAATAGAACAACTAAAAAAAGAAAACATATGGGTTGTGGGAGCAGATATGGATGGTGATAACACCATATATACTCATGATTTTTCGGGCTCTGTTGCCATTGTAATCGGAAATGAGGGAAAAGGTATTTCTCATCTTGTAAAGGAAAAGTGCGATTTTATAGTACGAATTCCAATGCTCGGAAAAATTTCATCACTTAATGCATCGGTTGCAGGTGCACTTATGATATATGAAGTTGTACGTTCAAGACAGAAATGATGGAGGAACATATTATGAAAAAGGCGATAATCACAGTAATAGGTAAAGATAAAGTAGGAATTATCTATGGAGTCACCAAAATCCTTTCGGAAAACAAAATTAATATTTTGGACATATCCCAGACAATTCTTGATGATATGTTCACAATGATGATGATTGTAGATATTGATGGTGCAAGTGCATCCTTTGAAAAAATATCAGAAGTGTTGTCTGAAGAAGGAAAGACCCTCGGCGTTGATGTAAGAATACAGCTTGAGAGTATTTTTGAATCAATGCACAGAATTTAAAAGGGGGCGTATTTAGTGATAAACAGATTTGAAATGGAAGAAACAATGCACATGATTGATAGTGAGCATCTTGACATAAGAACAATCACTATGGGAATATCTCTTCTTGACTGTGCATCTTCCGATATAAATGCTTCCTGTGAAAAAATTTATGATAAAATATGCCAAAGAGCGGAAAAACTTGTTGCAACAGGCGAATCAATTGAGAGAGAACTCGGAATTCCGATTATAAACAAACGAATTTCGGTAACTCCCATATCTCTGGTTGGTGCAGCATCTGATGCTAAATCGTATGTGCCATATGCTAAAGCGCTTGATAAAGCAGGAAAACAGGTTGGTGTGAACTTCCTTGGAGGATTTTCGGCTCTTGTTCATAAGGGATTTACAAATGCAGACAGAATATTAATAGATTCAATACCCGAAGCTCTTTCCACCACAGACATTGTTTGCTCCTCGGTAAACGTCGGAAACACCAAAAGCGGAATTAATATGGATGCAGTAGCGCTTATGGGTGAAACCATAAAAACTGCTGCTGACCTTTCAAAAGACCAGGATGGATTTGCCTGTGCAAAACTCGTTGTTTTTTGTAACTCTGTTGAAGATAACCCCTTCATGGCAGGCGCATTTCACGGCGTCGGAGAACCTGATTGTGTTATAAATGTGGGCGTAAGCGGACCCGGTGTTGTAAAACACGCATTAGAAAAGGTGAAAGGATGCGATTTCGGAGTTGTTTCCGAAACCATCAAAAAAACTGCTTTCAAAGTAACAAGAATGGGACAGCTTGTGGCACTTGAAGCTTCAAAACGTCTTGGTGTTCCCTTTGGAATTGTAGACCTTTCTTTGGCACCCACTCCCGCAGTTGGCGATAGTGTTGCATATATATTAGAAGAAATGGGTCTTGAAAAGTGCGGAACTCATGGTACAACTGCTGCTCTTGCTCTTCTTAATGATGCAGTAAAAAAAGGCGGAGTTTTTGCATCGTCATATGTTGGTGGCTTGAGCGGTGCTTTCATTCCTGTATCTGAAGATGCCGGAATGATAGCGGCGGCAAAATGCGGTGCTCTTTCTCTTGACAAACTTGAAGCAATGACATGTGTTTGCTCTGTGGGTCTTGATATGATTGTTATTCCCGGTGATACATGTGCATCAACAATTTCTGCAATTATTGCAGATGAAGCCGCAATCGGTATGATCAACAACAAAACAACAGCAGTACGTATAATTCCTGCTCCCGGAAAAAAAGTGGGGGATGTTGTTGAATTTGGCGGTCTTTTAGGTACGGGCCCTGTTATGGCAGTGAATAACGCATCAAGTGCTAATTTCATCAAAAGGGGCGGTCGTATCCCTGCACCTATTCACAGTCTCAGAAACTAAGCGGAGAGAAAAATGCTGAAAATCAAAGAAGTAATTGTAGTTGAAGGAAATTATGATAAAATCAAACTTTCCGGCATAGTTGATGCAACTATTGTTGTTACAGACGGATTCATGATATTCAAAAATAAATCCATGATGAGGATGTTATCCGATCTTGCAGATAAAAGGGGTATAATAATATTCACAGACAGCGACAGGGCAGGTTTTCAGATAAGGAATTATATCAGGAACGTTCTCCACGGAAAAAACGTGAAACATGCTTATATTCCCGATATCAAAGGCAAGGAAAGGCGAAAAGATAAGCCTTCAAAAGAAGGATTTTTAGGTGTTGAGGGTGTAAATAATGAAATTATCATAAATGCTCTCAAAAATGCTGCAACAGTTGAAAATGATGAGGCATCAAGTGCAAGACGAATCACAAAAGCAGACCTATGCATTGACGGATTTTCAGGACTTGCAGACAGTCACACAAAGAGAACTGGGTTTCTTAAAAGTCTCGGACTTCCGGTGAGAATGTCATCCAACATGATGATAGAATGTCTCAACGCCATATATGGATATGAAGAATATAAGAAGTTGGTAATGCAATATAATAGGAAGAAAAAAGAATAATTTATACGAGAAAACCCTTGAAATGGTAATTGATGAGCTCCATTTCAGGGGTTTTTTAGGTTATATGTGAACAAAAGAAAAGATATAAAAGGGGTGTGATTAACACAAAAACGTTGCATATTAATAAATTTACGAAAAAACGTATATGTAATGTGTATATATTGGTATTTTAATGGGAATAATTTTAGAAATAATCAATATCTTGCAAAATCATACAAAGCAGACACTATATGTTGTCAAAACATGGGAATAATTTTTGTGTACAATACACAAAAAAAACTCACTTTGTAACATTTTTGTAATTTTTAATTAACACATGAATAATCATTAGTAAACGCGTTTTCACGGGAAAAACAAAGGTTTTTAGGGATTATCGCCTCATTTGGCGGTTGATTATAAAAACCTGTCCCCACTTTGTAAAAAATGCACATAATTTTTTCGAAACAAATTTGACAAAAAAAATTAAATAGTCTAAAATTGTGACTGTTAATGGAATCTGAAATCAGGAGGTGGATATTATGATTATTATGAAATCCATATACAATGATAAATATTTTAAATTAAGATGTATGTTTGTTATGTCTCTTGCTGTATTGTTTCTCTTGTCTGTAACAACTGTATATGCAGCTCCATGGAATGAAGAGATAACAATTGTAGACGGAAACAAAAAATTTACTGTATATACTTCTCATCACACAGTTAAAGATATCATCGGAGAGATGGGGATAGAACTTGTTGATACAGACATGATATATCCTGCAGTAAATTCCGATGTGGATGATACTCATACTATTATCATAAAAAGGCTGAAGCTCCTTGATGTAAATTACCTTGGACAGCAAGTTACTTATTGGACCGATGCCGAAACATACAGAGAGTTTATCAAAAAGAGTGTGATAGATGCTGACGAAGACGACATATTTGATGTTAATCTGGATGATAAATTAGAATCTTCAGGGAACGAAATTAACATAATAAAATATGATAAGGCCACAGAAACTTTTGAGGAAGACATTCCCTATAGTTCATCAACTGTATATGATGATACAATTGAAAAGGGGATAAGAACAGTAACAACTCATGGTCAGCCGGGGAAAAAGATTAAGTATTATGATATTGAATACCATAACGGAGTAGAGGTATCCCGCACATTTGCAGGGGAAACGATATCTGTACATCCGGTCGATGAGGTTATTACAGAAGGAACCAAAGAACTGTCAATAACGGTTAATGGACAGGTAATTCCTTATAAAAAAGTTTTGACATGTCAGGCAACTGCATATGATTTATCGTTTGAAAGTTGCGGAAAGTATCCCGGTGAGCCCGGATACGGAATTACAGCTTCAGGGACATATGCAAAGGTTGGAACTGTTGCGGTAGATCCAAGGGTTATTCCATTGGGTACAAAAATGTATATAGTGTCCACAGACGGAAGCTATGTTTACGGGTATTGTACAGCTGAAGATACCGGAGGCGGAATAAAGGGCAACAAAGTTGACCTTTTCTATAATACCAGAAGCGAATGTATGCAGTTTGGCAGACGTAGTGTAAACGTATATATTCTTTAATTTGGAAATAATATATGAATTCAAACAGACTATTCACATTTAGTGTTGAATGGTCTGTTTTTGTGTATGACAAAAGATACGAAAATAACAATAGTTAGCATAAGAGAAATAATAATTGGTATATCAGGATTTATATTTGTAATATCCATGTCGTGGAATCTGTATAAGACCAAGCCAAGTATAAAACTTATCCCTGCACCGACCAGCCTTGAAACAACAATCCTGAAGCTTTTTAAGTTCTTATCAATAACACCGAAAATCTGCATAATAACAGATACACCTCCAAAGGAAGCACATGCACACATAAGAGCAAAGCTTACACCGGAAATTTTGATGTCTGACAAAAGTTTCATTGCTTTTGAAATTTCAAGAAAATAATAGACCACATTTTTTAACAGTCCGGGAAAATTGAAAAGCGGAGATAACATACAGATAATAATTTCACCTGCAGCAGTTGCCGCTATCATATATCCTGCAATATTTGTGATGGTAACAACGGATTTTTCACAGCACTCGGTGATGGATGCTGATTGTGCGAATTTTTGATTTCCGCTTTTTCCGGAATGAAATTTCGGACTGAACATCCCAAGAATAAATCCGATGATTACAGACGATGTTGTTTGCACAAAATACATCAAAATACCAAGGTCTGTTTTTCCAAGCATTACGCCGCCGACTGCACATATCAGAAAAACAGGACTTGCACCATTTGTGAAACATATAAGTCTTTGAGCTTCATTTTTGTTGATTTCCCCTTTTTGGTATATATCTGATGCACAAATTCCGCCACATGGATATCCGCATAAAAGAGAACACAAAAAAACCTCTGATGATGAATAGCTTATATTGAAAAATTTCGAGATTAGTTTTTTCATTGGGCTAAAAAATGACGGAAATCCTTTTTGTATTGTGTATCTTGAAATAACAAGATATGGGAATAATGACGGTATAAGAATAGTCGCCCACATCTTAAGACTGTATATAATTTCTTTGTTTATCGTTTCTGCATTTGTAATAAGACCGAAAACGACAATTCCGATTCCTGAAAATTTCAGAATTTCTTCTGCCTTTTTCATAATATCGCCCCCTTGTAAAACATATTTGAAAATAAGCATACATATGAATAATAGACAGTAAATATTTCTATTTAATGAGGGGAAAATATGTTTGATGTAAAATATAAGCTTATATACCAAGGGGGGATAATGTGTATAAAAGGGTGCTACGCTGTGGCGTCCTATGATGAAAATATGATAATATTGAGATGTGGAAATGATAATATATGCATCAATGGTGAGTCTCTGTATATAGCCTCTCTCACTTCGGAGGAAATATATTTAAAGGGGAGTATATCGGCAATAGATTTTGCATGAAAATCAGAAATAATGCAGGGAGATGTGAAAGTGTTCTGGAAGGTTGTCGGATACATAAGACTTAAGTTTGAAAGCGACAATATATATGGCTTTATTGAAGAATGCAGAAAAAGCGGAATTGAACTTAAAAACATAAAAAAACTTTCCGGCAGTTTATATGGCGATATACTTTCAACGCAACTGACAAAAATTTTGACAGTTGCAAAGGAATGCGAAACTTCGGTGAAAGTGGAGGGAAAATTTGGCATTGCGATGAAAATATTTATATATCGCAATCGCATTGCGCTGATTGTATCAGCACTTGTTTTCTCTCTTTTGTTTTTATTGAATTCAATTTTTATCAGGGAAATAAAGGTGTCGGGCAATATGTATCTCACAGACAAACAGATAAAATCCGTGATATCTCTTTGCGGAATCAGAAAGGGAACTTTTGTATGGTCCATAGAGCCTGATGTGATTAAAGAAGAGATATTGAAAAAATGTGATCATCTTTCATGGGTGTGGGTGGACATAAAAGGAACAACCGCCTATGTTGATGTGAGAGAAAAAATATCAAAACCTGATTTTTTTGATTATAATTATTTCTGCAATATTGTTGCAGAAAAAGACGGTGTCATCCGTGAAGCTGTTTCTGAAGCAGGGATACTTTATGCAAAAGAGGGATCGTATGTAAAAAAAGGAGAACTTCTCATTGGGGGAGTATATGATTCCAATGAATTTGCCCCCGTGCGTTTTGTTCACTCAAAAGGAACTGTAAAGGCATATACAAACTATACTCTGACTCAAGAGTGCAAAACTTCCTATTCCTCCTATGAAATTTCCGGGAACAAAAAGAACTCGTACACATTGATTGCAGGAAATAAAGGCCTTGAATTTGGAGCAAAGCCTAAAGATTTGTATCTTGTGGAACAAAATACTAAAAAATTAACCATATTTGGCAAAAATTATTTTTCTTTGGGATTTACAAATAACAAATATTGTGAGATAATAAAAAAAGAATGTACAATGGGATATGATGAGTCAATGAATAAGACAATACAAAATCTTATTAAAAGACTCAAAAGCATCCTGCCTGAAGATGCAGTAATTTTAGACTTTGAAGAAAAGAGAGAAAAAAACCAAAGCGGAACATATATTGTGACCGTGACGGCACATTGCATTGAGGACATAGGAGAGGAACTTCCCATTGAAATTGGTTGGAGGTAATATCTTTGGAAAAGATAATTGAATTTTCGGATATCGAAAAAATCATAGCTGTTTTCGGTGAGTTTGATAAAAATATCAACATCATAAAAAAAGAGTTTGATGTTTCCGTTGTCAGCCGTGACAGTAACATAAAGATTTCAGGTCTGGATGAGAATGTGAGAAAAGCGGAAACTGTCATAATGAGTCTTTTCAAACTTCTTGAATCCGGAGAAAACATCACAGATCAGAATCTTTCCTATGCCATAGACATGGCAAAAGACGGGATTGATGATACAGTATTGTACGGAAAAGATTGTATTTGCATAACCGCCAAGGGAAAACCTTTGAAGAGTAAGACACTCGGACAGAAAAATTATGTGGAAGCAATAAAAAATAATACAATCACATTCGGAATAGGGCCTGCAGGTACAGGTAAAACATATCTGGCAGTTGCAATGGCAGTAAAAGAATTCAAAGCCAAAAATATAAGCAGAATAATTCTCACAAGACCTGCAGTTGAGGCAGGGGAAAAACTCGGATTTCTTCCCGGTGACCTTCAAAATAAGGTTGACCCGTATTTGAGACCTCTCTATGATGCACTCTATGAAATGTTCGGAACAGAAAACTATCAGAGACTTGCAGAGCGTGGAGCCATAGAAATTGCACCTCTTGCATATATGAGAGGAAGAACTCTTGATGACAGCTTCATAATTTTGGATGAAGCCCAAAACACAACCCCGGAGCAGATGAAAATGTTTCTGACTCGTATAGGATTTAATTCAAAAGCCATAGTGACCGGGGATATAACTCAGATGGACCTTCCCGATGGCAAAAAGAGCGGTCTCAAAGATGTTATGGGAGTTCTTAAGAACATAGATGATATTGCATTTTGCTATCTTACTGAAAAAGACGTTGTTCGTCACCGACTTGTTCAGCAGATTATAAAAGCATATGAAAAAAGAGACGAGAGAAGACAAAACAATTCAAAGGATAAAAAACAGGAGAAGAAATATGACAAATGAAATATATATTGAAGATGTAAGAGATAATCCGGATTTGTCCGAAGAAATGGAAAAACTTCTTGAAAAAACCGTGGAAGCAACACTTTCCTATGAAAATGTGGAAACACCATGTTTTGTCAGCATCAGTATAGTTGAAGAAGATGAAATAAAAGAGATAAACAATGAGCACAGAGGAATAGACAAGGTGACAGACGTGCTCTCTTTCCCTGTGGTAAATCTCATAGACGGAAGTTATCAAGAAGATGCCGGAGACTTTTATGAGGGCAGACTCATATTGGGAGATGTTGTTCTGTGTTCAAAAAGGGCAGAACAGCAAGCCGAAGAATTCGGCCATTCCATAGAGAGAGAAATGAGCTATCTCACTTGCCATTCCATACTTCATCTCATAGGCTATGATCACGAGGATGAGGAAGAAAGGGAAGTTATGAGAAAAAAAGAAGAAGATGTAATGGAAATATTAAATCTCAAAAGATAAGGTGATATATATGTCAGAATTCAAATCAGGATATGTTGGTATAATCGGACGCCCGAATGTGGGAAAGTCAACTCTTTTAAATAAGATGGTAGGACAGAAAATTGCCATCATATCATCCAAGCCCCAGACCACAAGAAGCAAAATTCTTGCAATAATGTCAGATTCGGACAGTCAGGTTGTGTTTTTGGACACTCCGGGATTTCACAGCCCCAGAAACAAACTCGGCGAGAACATGATGAAAGCGGTGGATTCAGCCATTGGGGACGTTGATGTACTTTTAATGGTTGTTGAGCCAAAGGATTCCTTAACGCCATCAGAAGAAAAAATCATAGAGAAAATAGGGGACATTCCCACAATTTTGGTTATCAATAAAACCGACACCGTGAAAAAGGAAGAACTTTTAGCAGTTGTTGCAAGATATAATGAAATTCATCCTTTCAAAGATACGGTTTTTGTAAGCGCACGAACTGGTGATGGTATAGATGTTTTAAAATCTGTTATAAAAGAAAATCTTTACGAAGGACCGATGTATTATCCTGAAGATATGGTGACCGACCAACAGGAAAGACAGATTATTGCGGAAATTATCCGTGAAAAGATGCTTCACCTTCTTGATAAGGAAGTACCTCACGGGATTGCAATAGAGATTTTCAAAATGAAACAGCGAAAAAAAGGCAATGAAACTATATATGACATAAATGCCAATATATACTGTGAAAAGTCATCTCACAAAGGAATCATAATCGGAGCAGGGGGAAAAACCCTGAAAGAGATTGGAACCAGGGCAAGAATAGATTGTGAAAAGATGCTCGATGCAAAGGTGTTTATGGAACTTTGGGTAAAGGTTAAAGCAGACTGGAGAAATTCAAATAATATGCTCAAAGAATTCGGGCTTACAGAAACAGACAGGTGAGAAGATGGAACTTAAAATTTTAAATGACATAAATGAAGATATAATAAACATTCGTACAAAAACATTTGTAATAGGCAGAGGTGTTCCGAAAGAAATTGACTTTGACGGAAAAGACAAAGGTCTTATGCATTTCTGTTTGTATGATTCAGATAAACTCACAGCCTATCTCCGGGCGGAGATGATAGAAGATTATCTCCACATCGGCAGAGTGTGTGTTGATGAAAAAGAGAGAAAAAAAGGGTATGGTGCAATGCTTATTGAAAAGCTTTTTGAATATTCAAAAGAAAATGCCATATCAATGATAGAACTCAGTGCCGTTGATACTGCGGTGGGATTTTATGAGAGAATGGGATTTGCCTCAAAAGGTGAATTCTATATGGAGGCAGGATCGCCTCACATATATATGTCAAAAAATATAAGATAAAGGATGATGAGCGGTGAGAAAAGAATTGAGACAAAAACCTGAATTGAAAAATATAATAATGTTGACATTGGCAGGTTTTATCAATGCATTTGGTGTAACTCTTTTTCTCTATCCCGTAAATCTTTATGACAGCGGCATATCGGGAACGTCAATGCTTCTTGCCCAACTCACTCCGGAGAAATATTCTCTTTCGCTTTTCCTTTTAATCTTGAATATCCCTTTATTTATTTTCGGATTCAAAAGACAAGGATGGGTATTTACCATCTATTCGCTCTATGCTGTTGTGATGTATTCCCTCGGTTCATGGCTAATAACAGATGTACTGCCCGTAGATGTTTCCTTTATTTCTCCACTTGCAGGAGACGATCTTTTGCTTTGTGCACTTTTTGGCGGACTCATATCGGGGGTGGGGAGCGGACTCACCATACGCTATGGCGGTGCAATTGATGGGATTGAAGTTATGGCGGTAATATTCTATAAACGTCTTAATATTACTGTTGGTACATTTGTGATGATATATAACATCATACTATATGTCATTTGCGGTGTTGTTATAGGAAGCTGGATTCTTCCGCTATACTCAATTGTGACCTATGCAGCAGCCCTCAAAACCGTAGACTTTGTAGTTGAAGGTATTGACCGATCAAAGGGTGCAATGATAGTCACCTCAAACCCCGACGAAATTTGTAAGGTTCTTATGGAAGAATTTGAAAGCGGAATGACAAGAATTGAAGTTGAAGGCGGATATTCCGGTGAGGGTAAAACAATGGTATATTTTATTCTCAACCGTTTTCAGATATCAAGAATGAAAAATCTTGTGCATGCAACTGATCCGAGAGCATTCATAACAATCATGGAAGTTGCTGATGTATACAAAGCAAATATAGACGTATAACAGGAGGAAAAATGAGAAAATACATAGACGCAATAAAAGAGTATTCAAAAAATGAATATAAAAAAATCACACGCGAATCAGTTGGTGAACTCAAATATCCATTCATAGTTCCCGGTTGTGCCTATCAAAATCAACTTTGGGACTGGGACAGTTGGCTCACAGATATTGCCATAACACAGATTCACAAAGACAATTCTGTTGACGAAAAAGAGTATATCGAATATGAAAAAGGATGTATTCTAAACTTTTTAGATGCTGCAAAAGAAGATGGGAGAATTCCTATTCTCGTAAGTTGTGTTGCAGAAGATAATGAAAAGTTCTGGAGAGAAGAAAGTAATTTCCATAAGCCATGTCTCATTCAGCATCTTGCATTTATTGTCAAAAAGACCAATGGTGACTGTTCGTGGTTTGGAAATGAATTTGAGAAACTTGAAAAATTTATATTGTATTATATGAACAACTGTCGCCACGAGAAAACCGGGCTTTATTTCTGGATTGATGATTTTGCAATTGGGTTTGATAATGACCCTACTGCTTTTAACAGACAAAGATGCTCAAGTGCCAATATATATCTCAATTCTCTGATGTGTAAGGAACTCGAATCATTTATATATATCTGCAAATGTATGGGCAAAGATTATGCAGCATATCAAAAAGAATATGAAAACCTTAAAAATGCAATGAGAGAACATTTGTGGGATGAAAAGTGCGGATACTATTTCAGCGCAGATTTGAGTTTTGTTCCCGATGATCCCGATGAATGGCTTCATAAGGGAAATCCCAGACGCTATGAATGCATAATCGAAAGAATTGACACCTGGACAGGCATGATGGCAATGTGGTGCGGTGTAGCAACTGATGAGCAGACAAAGAGAATTGTTCGGGAAAATTTCAAAAACGAAAAAACTCTCTGCTCCCCCTATGGTATACGTTCTTTGTCAAAACTTGAAAAAATGTATTATATATCAAATGCTGAAGGAAACCCTTCATGTTGGACAGGCCCCGTGTGGGGGATAGCAAATTATATGTCGTTCATGGGACTCCTTCGCTATGGATATGAAAAAGAAGCGGTTGAAATTGCTGAAAAAACCATAAAACTTTTTGGCGAAGATATCCTGAAAAACGGACAGATGCATGAGTATTATCATCCCGATACCGGAGAAGGCGTAAACAATATTGGATTTCAGAGCTGGAATCTTTTGGCGAATAATATGATTGCATATCTTGAGGACAGGGAAAGAATAGAAGAATTTTAAAATACGGAGAAAATTATGGCTATTATAAAAGAAAAAGGTTTAGTGCTTAAATACAGCAACATAAATGATAATGACCGTCTCTTCACAATATTTTTCCCGGAATCGGGAAAGATAACTGCAATGTCAAAGGGAATCAGGTCACACAAACATAAAGATTTTTCTGCACTTCAGCCCTTTTGCTATTCCGATTTTGTTATTGACACATCAAAAGGTCTTGGCTACATAACGTCGGCTCAGGTTATAGAAAATTTCTATGACCTTCGCACAAGTGTTTTAAAGACAAGTCTTGCATCATATGTAACAGACATAGTTTCCTTGATTTCGGATGAGATAGCCTATGATGATGAGTTTTTTCGCTTCACATTGAACACTCTTTTTATGATATCAAAAATCAGCACTCAAAATCCTGAAACTGAAAAAGATGAACTCATTAAACTCAAAGCCATATACGAGATGAAGACAGTATGCAATTCGGGATATGCACCTGTTATGAAGCAATGCAGCATATGCAATGGTTTGAAGGAGCTTGAATATTATGACACATATGAAGGCGGAATAATTTGTAAATCATGTCATGATTTGGGTCAAAGTTGCGAATCTGTTGAAATTTCAAGTTCTGCATACAAGATGCTTTCATATATCTGTGACTCGGATTTTAAATCGGTTTTCAAATTTAATGCATCATCTGATGCCGTAAGAGAGACAGCGGATATATGCGAAAAGTATCTCATTAACAAACTTGAAATAGTTTCCATGCGGTTAGAATATTTTAAATCCATAATTCATTCATAAATAATAGACAAAATAGGGGGCATTATTGCCCTCTTTTTCAAAATTATTAATAAAAATTCGCATTTTTGGAAAAAATTTTGTTAAATGCTTGAATTTTTTTGCATTTTGTTATAAAATTAACGTTGGTTAATCAGAAAAAAATTGGAGGTAATTGGAAATGGCACATAAGTATGTATATCTTTTTTCCGAAGGTAATGCTACTATGAGAAACCTTCTCGGCGGTAAAGGTGCAAACCTTGCTGAAATGACCCACATTGGTCTCCCTGTTCCCCAGGGCTTTACAGTTTCTACAGAAGCATGTACCCAGTATTATGAAGATGGCCGTAAAATCAGCGATGAAATTCAGGCTGAAATCATGGAAAACATCATTAAGATGGAAGAAGTTTGCGGCAAAAAATTCGGTGATAAGGAAAATCCCCTTCTCGTATCTGTTCGTTCAGGTGCAAGAGCATCTATGCCCGGTATGATGGATACAATCCTCAACCTTGGTCTCAACGAAGAAGTTGTTGAAACAATGGCTGCAAAAACAGGCAATCCCAGATGGGCTTGGGACTGCTATAGAAGATTCATTCAGATGTATTCTGACGTTGTTATGGAAGTTGGTAAGAAATACTTCGAACAGCTTATCGATGAAATGAAAGAAGAAAAGGGCGTAACTCAGGATATCGAGCTCACAGCTGATGACCTCAAAGCTCTTGCAACAGCTTTCAAAGCAGAATACAAAAACAAAATCGGTAAAGACTTCCCCACAGATCCCAAAGAACAGCTTATGGGTGCAGTTGAAGCAGTATTCCGTTCATGGGACAACCCCAGAGCAAACGTTTACCGTCGTGACAACGATATTCCATATTCATGGGGTACCGCTGTTAACGTTCAGATGATGGCATTCGGTAACATGGGTGATGACTGTGGTACAGGTGTTGCCTTCACACGTGACCCTGCAACAGGTGAACCCGGACTCATGGGTGAATTCCTTGTAAATGCACAGGGTGAAGACGTTGTTGCCGGCGTTCGTACTCCCATGCCTATCGCTCAGATGGCAGAAAAATTCCCCGAAGCATTCGAAGAGTTCAACAAGGTTTGCAAAATCCTTGAAGATCACTACAGAGATATGCAGGATATGGAATTCACAATTGAAAACAGAAAACTCTACATGCTTCAGACAAGAAACGGTAAGAGAACTGCAAAAGCTGCTCTCAAAATTGCTTGTGACCTTGTTGATGAAGGCATGATTGATAAGAAAAAAGCTGTTGCTATGATCGGTCCCCGTAACCTTGACACACTTCTCCATCCTCAGTTTGATGCGAAAGCTCTCAAGGCTGCAACACCAATCGGTAAAGGTCTTGGTGCTTCCCCCGGTGCTGCTTGCGGTAAAATCGTATTCACAGCAGAAGATGCTGAAAGCTGGAATGCAAGAGGCGAAAAAGTTCTTCTCGTTCGTCTCGAAACATCTCCTGAAGATATCACAGGTATGAAGGCTTCTCAGGGTATTCTTACAGTTCGTGGTGGTATGACATCTCACGCAGCGGTTGTTGCACGTGGTATGGGTACATGCTGTGTATCCGGTTGCGGAGACATCAACATGGATGAAGAAAACAAAAAATTCACACTTGCAGGTAAAACATTCACAGAAGGCGACGAAATCTCCATCGATGGTTCAACAGGTAATATCTATGATGGTATCATCCCCACAGTTGACGCTGAAATCGCAGGTGAATTCGGACGTATCATGGATTGGGCTGATGAATTCAGAACACTCAAAGTTCGTACAAATGCAGATACTCCTGCAGATGCTAAAAAGGCAAGAGAACTCGGTGCAGAAGGTATCGGTCTTTGCCGTACAGAGCACATGTTCTTCGAAGCAGACAGAATCGCTGCATTCCGTGAAATGATTTGTGCAGATACAGTTGAAGAAAGAGAAGTAGCTCTTGATAAGATTCTTCCTTATCAGCAGGGCGACTTTGAAAAACTCTATGAGGCTCTTGAAGGAAACCCTGTAACAATCAGATTCCTTGATCCCCCTCTCCACGAGTTCGTTCCCACAGAAGAAGCTGACATCAAAGCTCTTGCTGATGCTCAGGGCAAATCTGTTGCAGATATCAAAGCAATCATTGATTCTCTCCACGAATTCAACCCCATGATGGGACACCGTGGATGCCGTCTTGCAGTAACATATCCTGAAATTGCAAAAATGCAGACAAAAGCAGTTATCCGTGCTGCAATCAATGTTAAGAAAGCACATGCTGACTGGAACCTCGTTCCCGAAATCATGATTCCTCTTATCGGAGATATCAAAGAACTTAAATATGTAAAATCAGTTGTTGTTGAAACTGCAGATGCAGAAATCGCAGCAGCAGGCGCTGACCTCAAATATGAAGTTGGTACAATGATCGAAATCCCCAGAGCAGCACTCACAGCTGATGAAATTGCTAAAGAAGCTGAATTCTTCTGCTTTGGTACAAACGACCTTACACAGATGACATATGGCTTCTCAAGAGACGATGCAGGTAAGTTCCTTGACGCTTACTATGATGCAAAAATCTTTGAAAACGATCCATTTGCTAAACTTGACCAGACAGGTGTAGGTAAACTTATGGAAATGGCTGTTGAAATGGGTAAAAAGGTTCGTCCCGAAATGCACTGCGGTATCTGTGGTGAACACGGTGGTGACCCCGTATCTGTTGAATTCTGCCACAAAATCGGTCTTGATTACGTTTCCTGCTCACCTTTCCGTGTGCCGATTGCACGTCTTGCAGCTGCACAGGCTAAAATTGCAGAAATGTAATTTGAATCTTGCTTATACATCATATAAGTAATATTACAGCTCATTATGAGCCTTGTGAACTTTTGCTCGCAAGGCTCATTTTATTTTAAAATTCTAATTGCAATACATTATATTTTGTGATATAATGTGAGTATATTTTAAGGGGGGTATACAAATGAAAAAATTATTTGTGACAGTTTCTGTAATCTTTTTATTGTTATTTGGAATAGCGACGATATCTGCATCTGCTGACAGATACACAGAGCTTCCGATCACCATGAATCAGAATCGTGGTGGAATACCATCAATGTTCACAATGACTGATTTTGAGGTGTATGTTTATCTCAATGAAACACCCAAATACACAAAAAATGCAAGTATATATATAGAAGGTGAGTTTAATCAGGGCTCAAGTGTCAATCTGGCTTTCTACTGCTATGATGCATCTGGCAATCATATTAAAACCTTTACGGATACATTAGCATATGATGATGTTTTGTGGTACTATTTTGAGTTTGATATTCCCGATGTTACAGCAACAATTGAAGTTGGGACAGCTTATCCTGCTTCTTGGACAAATACATATTACTATTGTAAATACATGAATGTTTATTCCGCAGATGGAAGAGTTCTTGGTATACATGACATTCTTCTTCCTGTTTATGAAAAATGTGGCTGGCATGGTCCTGTAACTATGTGGTCTCTTGAAGGCGATGCGATAGAAGTGCCCTACAACGATGTTAAAGCATATCAGAACGTAGGTTGGTACTTGTGGGAGGATTACTATTACATTGATTTTACCAAGAGTTATAATGACCTCACTCGTAAAGGGGATTATTCAGCTGCATTTGACGCCGTGGATTATGCTCTTTCCGAACTTTCCGGAACATATTATGAGTCAAGCCTCTATAGCTACAAAACAAAGCTTATGGATGCATGGAGGGAGAAAATAAACGGGCCTCTTGCATATTGTTCACATAGT
This sequence comes from Clostridia bacterium, assembly GCA_045654685.1. Classification (GTDB taxonomy): domain Bacteria; phylum Bacillota; class Clostridia; order UMGS1810; family UMGS1810; genus RGIG1828. The sequence goes on from JAZONV010000010.1 coordinate 32,321, forward strand.
GTAGACAAAAGCAATGGTAATGTTTCTATCACTTTCAGAAATGTGTCCTATAAATATATAACTGCATTCAAAATTCAGTTTCAATGCTATGACACATTCAGCAATTCAATTAAAGACTATAATTCCTACTACTATTGCGATGATGCGGAACTATATTCAGGGGAATCTATGACCTACTATTGGGAGGGAACTCCCTATAACACGGATTACATTAAAAATATCCGCGTAACCCAGGTAGTGTATTCCGACGGCACATCATGGTACAGATAAATTAGTGGTAAAACGGATTTTTTCGGATGATTCTGTATTAATTAATCCGGACTAAACTAAATAACATTATGAGCCTTGTGAACTTTTGCTCACAAGGCTCATTTTTGTTTTATTGCACAATTATATAAAATTAAATGATTAATATAAAAAACAATATCTTGACTAAAATGTGATAATGTGATATTCTGTCTTGGGTAAAAATCCGGAGGTGAAATATGACGCAGAGAAACAGATTTATTGATATTGCAAAAGGCTTTGCAATCATTCTTGTATTGTTCAATCACTATTTTTGGCAGGAAGGAAGCGCTTTCAATACTCATCTTTATTATTGGGTAATATGCATGGCTGTGCCAATCTTTATGCTGTGTACAGGATATGTTACAGCTCAGTCTTTCGATTCAAAGAAAGTTACATTGAAGCAATCTTACACATTTGAAAAACTCTATCCGAAATATATCCGCTACATAATGCCTTTTTTGTGGTTTTATATTGTTGAAACAATTCTCACATTTGTTTTTCGGAAAGTGGGATATATTGAGTATCTTTCGGTTTTAAATTATGATTTCAGTAATATGTATAATACAAAAATATCTTTTGTATCAACATTGGTATTCTTTTTTTCGGGAGGCAGAGGACTTCACGGCACATATTATTTCCCCATAATACTTCAGGTAGCACTTATGATACCTGTCATATATGCAATTGTTAAAAAGCATAAATGGGGAATTTGGTTGTGTTTCATAATAAATCTTTTACTTGAGATTTTTAAGAATGTTGTAAATCTTCCGTATGGTGCCTATAGGCTTCTTGCATTCAGATACATATTTGCTCTATCTCTCGGATGCTATATGTATATTTACCGTGACAAAAAAGAAAAATGGTATAAGTGGCTGATGTTTTTTGCTGTCGGTGCAGCATATACCTATGTGGTAAACTACATTTCATACAGCAGATTGATTTTCACATATTGGTTCCGCACTTCAATGATATCAATGCTTTATATAACTCCCATGTTTTTGTTGGGCATCAGATATATGAAAAATGTAAGAATAGCACTTATCGAAAACCTTGGAAAAGCCTCATATCACATTCTTATGGTGCAGATATTGTACTATAATTTTCTGGCACCCCTTGTTTGGCATGCATCTCGTAATAAGATTATAAATGATTTTTGGGGAATGGCTATAAGTCTTGTGATATGTCTTGGAGGAGGATATGCATATTATCTTTTATACACATTTATATCAAAAAAGTATAAGCATCATAAATGCTATAAAACAGGTACACTATTATAGGCTGTATGAAAGATGATTGTGAATAATATTATGATATATGGGTTGGCATCAAAAGTGCCGGCCTTTTTATTTTGTATATAACTTTGCTGATATTAAATAGTATATTGCAGCAAAAAGATTTTTGAAAATCAAATTGTTGCTCAAAAATACACATAGCCGGAAAACCTAAATTACTGCTCACATCTGTAAAAGGACGGGCAGCGAAGCCGCTTTTCTTGGAGGGACATCTGTATGAGCATAAAAAGTAATTTAAAACGAGAAAAATCACATCATTAAATGGAATTTTTCCATATTAACACAAGTTTTGTGTGTGATATAATAATTATATACTGAAAATCAAACTGCACTCAATATAGTTATGATAAATATCAATGTAGTTATAGAAAACGTATTGATGTGTGGTGTATACTAATGATGAATGCCAAAAAATCAAATGTTCAGAGAATGAGGTTGTAATATGAATTATCTGGTAGGTCTTGACATCGGAACATCTTCCGTTAAGGGAGTTCTCCTTTCGGTTTCAGGCGAAACAAAAAAATGTATAACAAAAAAACATAATTATTGCACCATGGAAGAATTGAAAGTCCTTGATGCAGATGAGTTTTGTCAAAATTGCTTTGATGTTTTAAGAGAATTGAAAAGTGAACTTGAAACAGAGGATAAAATTCTTGCAATTTGTTCATCGGGTGCTGGCGGGAACACAATGTTTTTAAAAAACGGTACCCCTATATCCCCCGTATACGGATGGCAAAACACCTTTGATGCGGAAAAGACAGAAAGAATTCTTTATAGCCTGAGTACAGAATATGTGTACGAAACCACAGGCTGGCCAAAACTTGCTTGTATGCCTCTTCCGCTGTTTGCATACATAAGAGAAAATCATCCCGGATTTATAGATGAATCGGATAAAATTTGTATGCACATTGAATATTTAAACTATCGTCTGACCGGAAACTGGGGAATCACCATGTCCATGGGTACAACCTTTAATCTCATAAATCACAAAGAAAAAGATTATGATGAAAAGATACTATCAGTTCTTGGAATAGACAAAGGAAAACTTCCTCCCATTATGGAAAACTGCAAAGTTCTGGGACAAGTTTCGAAAAAGGCTTCACAAGGAACAGGAATAGACGAGGGAACTCCTGTTGTTCTGGGTTCCTTTGACCACCCAAGTGCCGCAAGGGGAGCAGGAGTCTTTAATGAAAATGAAATTCTCATCTCCTGCGGAACTTCATGGGTAGTGTTTGTCCCCTTTTCAAAAAGAGAAGTTCCCATTTCCAAAAACATGCTGACAGATCCATATATGGCACCTGATGGTAACTGGTGCGGAATGAAGTCCCTTACTTCTGTTTCCGAAACCATCGACAAATACATGAAAAAATATCTTGGAGAGGTTACTTTTGAACAGTTGGACGCACTTGCGGACAAAGCACCCCTTGGAGCAAACGGTCTCTTGCTTGGTGATGACACCGACACGAGCGGTTTTGAAAAAAGTGACATTGCAAGAGCCATTATGGAATGCATTGCATTAAGGCTTGACGAATTTTTGAAAATCTATGCAAAAGATGCAAGGAAAATCCGTCTTGTGGGTGGCATCACAAAATCAAAGGTGTGGTGCAGAGTAATATCTGAAATAACCGGAGCCAAAGTGTCTGTTGTAAACGGAGAACATGCAGGTGCCGTGGGATCGGCAATCATGGCAGGTGTAGGTATCGGTCTTTTTGAAAACGAGATTGAAGCATTTAATTCGATATACAGAAAGGAGAGATAAAAATGTTTGGTTATGAAGCAAGCGAATATGACAAAAAGGTTTATGAAGAAGAATTAAAAGACTTTTTACCCGACAAGATAATTGATACACACACTCATGTGTTCAAAGAGGGATTCAATACAAACTCCGCCACCTGGGTAGGCAAAGTTATGGATGAGTGTACCTATGAAAATCTCACTCAGACATTTCTTGATATGCTTCCCGGCAAAAAACTTAAAGCAGTTATGATGGCTTTGCCAACCAAAGACCATGAGATAGGTAATGCCTACATTGAAGAATGCATAAAGAAAGGCGGAACAGGGCTTTTCTGCACAAAATATAACACAACTCTTGCGGCAATAGAAGAGGCAATCACCAAAAGAGGCTTTAAGGGAATTAAGCCCTATCCAAACAATCGTCCTGACTACATACCCCTTAATGAAGTTAGAATTTTTGATTTTCTTCCCCATGAACATCTTAGGCTTTTAAATGACCTTGGTGCAGTGGCAACTCTTCACATGGGCAGAGATATGAGACTGAAAGACCCGGTAAACATTGCCCAGCTTATGGAGATTGAAGAAAAATATCCAAACTTAAAACTCATAGTGGCACACATCGGAAGAGCATATTCACCCGAAGACATCGGTGATGCATTTGAAACCTTAAAGCACACCAAAAATATGATGTTTGACTTTTGTGCGAACACACTCTCTGAAGCAATGGAGGAATGTCTTAAGGCAGTTGGTCCGAAGCGTATTATGTATGGAACAGATATGCCCGTAACCAAAATGCGTATGAGAAGAATTTCTGAAAACGGTATCTACAAAAACATTGTTCCCAAAGGTCTCTATGGTGATGTTTCAGGTGATATCCATATGCTTGAGACCGAAAATGAAGAACTAACCTGCTTTTTGTATGAAGAGCTTCGTGCCTTCAAAAAAGCAGCCGAAAATCTTAAGCTTACCAAAGAAGACATCAACGACGTTTTCTATGGTAATGCAAGCAAAGTTTTTGGAATTGAATTTTAATTTTGGGAGGACAAATTTATGAAAATAGGACTTTTACCACTATACATATCACTCTATAGTGATGTACTTCGCAAACGTCTTGAGCCTTTTTATGAAAAAATCGCAAAAATGCTGCAAGACAGAGGCATTGAGGTTGTAACACATGAATTCTGTATGGAAGAGCCTCATTTTGAAGATGCCATTGCAAAGTTTGAAAATGAAGACTGCGACGCAATCGTAACTCTTCATATGGCATATTCACCCGGTTTGAACTCATCTGAGGCACTAAAGAATACTAAGTTACCCATCATAATTTGCGACACAACTGAAACATTCGACTTTTCCGATGAGCAAGCTCCTTCGGAAATTTCCTATTGTCACGGCATTCACGGTGTTATGGATATGTGCAATCTCTTAAAGAAAAATGGCAAGACATATGCAATTGCCGCAGGTCACTACACCGAAAGCGATGTCATAGACAGAGTTGTGGGCCTGGTCAGAGCTGCTAAAAGTGCCAAATCCCTTAATGGTTCAAATGTTGGAAGCATTGGTGGCTATTTTGACGGTATGGGTGATTTCAGGGTTGAAGATTCAAGAATGAAAGAAATCTTTGGTGTTGAAACCATATATCCCGAAAATGGTGAGCTTGCCTCTCTGGCATCTTCTATCACCGAGGAAGAAATTGCAAATGAAATGGAGCGAAACAAAAAGGATTTCGAACTTGTACCCGAGCTTGACCATAACACTCACAAAACTTCGGTTAAAGCAGACCTTACTGTTAAAAAATGGATTGAAAAAAGAAAGCTTCAGGCTTTTACAATAAATTTCAGAAATCTTGGTGATCTTGACACTATGCCTTTTAACTCTGTTGGCAGGGCAATGTCTGAACAAATCGGCTATGCCGGTGAGGGTGACACCTTAACTGCAGCATTCACCGGAGCACTCCTTCAGGGCTATGAGGAAACCTCATTCATTGAAATTTTCTGCCCTGACTGGAAAAACAACACTCTTTTCATCAGCCATATGGGTGAAATGAACTACAGAGTTGCAGACAAAAAAATTGAATTTGGCGAACACAAATTTGGCTACGGAAAAGGTATAAATCCCGTTGTGGGAACTGCTGCATTCAAGCCCGGTGAGGCAGTGTTTGTAAACATTTTTGAAGACCAAAGCGGTTTTAATGCGCTTCTTGCACCTGTAAATGTTATTCAGGAGAAAACAGACTCCTTCTTCAAAAAGGTGAGGGGATGGCTAGACTTTGGGATGCCAATTTCTGAGGCTCTTGAAAAAATAAGTATCCATGGTGCAACCCACCATAGTATTTTGGTTTATGGCACAACGATTTCCGAAATGGAATTTTTTGCAAAACTTGTGGGTATTAAACCTGTTAATCTGTGATTTTGAAATTATGAGGAGATAATAATGAAAACAATTAAATTCGGAATTATAGGCTGTGGTCTCATGGGCAAGGAATTTGCCGGAGCAGTCGGCAGATGGTATCATCTTGAAGATGAATGTGCAAGACCTGAAATCATAGCACTTTGTGACACAAACGAAGCATCACTTCAGTGGTTTAAAGATAAAATTTCCACAGTTAAATACACCTACACCGATTACCGTGAACTTTTGAAGAATGATGAAATCGATGCGGTGTACTGTGCAGTTCCCCATGTTCTTCATGGTCAGATTTATGTTGACATAATCGAATCAGGAAAACATTTTATGGGTGAAAAACCTTTTGGTATGGACAAAGAGCAAAATGATAAGATTTTAGAAGCAGTAAGACGTCATCCTGAATCAGTTGTAAGATGTGCAGGGGAATTTCCTTTCTATCCTGCCTGTCAGATGATAATTGACTATGTAAAGTCCGGAAAAACAGGAAGAATTCTTGAAGTTAAGGCAGGATTTTGCCATTCAAGTGATATGAACACTCAAAAGCCTATCAACTGGAAAAGAATGATTGACTTAAACGGTGAGTACGGTTGTATGGGTGACCTTGGTCTTCATGCAGAGCACATTCCGTTCCGTATGGGTTGGATTCCTGAAAATGTTTGTGCAAAACTCTCTAACTATGTTACCGAGCGTCCTGACGGAAAAGGCGGCATGGCAAAATGCGAAACATGGGACAATGCAATTTTAATGTGTGATACCAAAGATGCTGACGGCAATAAGTTCCCCATCACCTTTGAAATGAAGCGTATGCAGCCCGGTGCTACCAATGACTGGTATCTTGAAATTTACGGTATGGATATGTCACTGAAGTTCTCAACTTCCGATCCCAATGCCTTCTACTATACTCAGGCTGTTGGTTCAGAACAGGCTTGGTCAAGACTGGTTGTTGGCAATAAACCTCAGTTCCAGACAGCAACCGGCTCAATTTTTGAATTTGGATTTACCGATGCAATATTGCAGATGTGGGCGGCTTTCATCTATGAAATAGAAGGCAGAGAGGTTGCTTTTGGATGTTGCACACCCGAGGAAACAATTCTTTCTCACAAACTTCACACTGCGGCACTATTGTCAGAAAAAAATAAAACAATCGTAAATCTTTAAAAGGAGGAAGAGACTATGTTAAAAAACATTACACGTTCCTTAAGAGACCTTCTTGGTTCTGAATATATGGAGGCAGTAAAATCTGTAGCCGTGAATATATATGGTATGGACAGCGCAGAGGCAGACAGGCTCATTGACGAAAAGGTTGACTTTTTTCCCGAGGACTATATTGCCCGTATGCGTGACATGGCAAAAAAGACCGGCGAAAAAGTTGTGGCAGGATTTGAAAATTCTCTTATCGGTGCTCCCACCGAAAGTTACCGAAAGGCAGCACATTCTAATGCCGCACCGATAGGTGGAATAGGTTGCACCCGTGTGGGTGAGGATGGCAGGGCATACTTGATTGCCAAAAGTGAACACTATCACTCATCTCTCGGTCACAACTTCCCGGGATATAAGCTTATCACAAATGCAAGAAAACTCGGCATCTTAAATGCCACTCACAATAACACCAGAGGCTACATAACCCGTCTTGCAGAAAGCCGTCTCATTGCAGTTGCAAACGGTGTGGAAGAAAACAGTGCAAAGCACAAGGAAATTCTTTCATCAAAAGAACCTCATGTTTTAAACAGAATAATCAACCTTGAAACAGGCTCTCTTGCAGTTGAAGCCGGTATCAAAATGATGCTTGCCCGTTTCTACCGTCTTGACGAATCCTTTGGCTCTCCAAAATATGACGGAAAAATCCCTGTATTTCTTGTTATGGAAGACAACAAGGAAGGTTTCACCGCAAACTATCACGGTACAACCGTAATTGCTCAGACACTTCGCGGAATGTGGCCCGAATTCTACGGCAAATGTGTAGAGAATGATATATACAAAGTTGTCAGCGTTAAGAAAAATGACCTTGCAGACTTTGAAGCAAAAATAAAGGAATATAACTCAGGTAAATACAAAACAGCAGGCTTTTTGCACGAAATTATCCTGATGAACTACTCAGGTATCCGCCTGACAAAAGAATTTTTGCAAGGAGCCTACAAGTTCTGCCGTGAAACTGACACTTTCACTCTTTGTGACGAAATTCAGTCCTGCATGTGGTATGACGGAATGTTCCTTTTCAGACAATATGGTCTCAATCCTGATTTCTCAATAATAGGAAAAGGATTCCCCGGCGGTGAATATCCTGCAAGCAAAATCATCACAACTTATGAAACGGATATTTTAAATCAGTTCGGTGCCCTGGTAACCAACGGTCAGGAAGAGCTTGCAAGCCTTGCTTATCTCATAACAATGGAATTTGCCGGAGCAAACGGCAAAGAAATCACCGAAATGGGTGAGAAAATCGAAAAGGGAATTGCAGACATTGCAAAAGACTTCCCCAAAGTGGTTGAAAAGCCGGACGGTCTCGGCCATCTTGCGGCAATTCATTTCTACTCTGTAGAAACTGCGGCACAGTTCACAAAACTCATAAACGACGAGTGCGTTGACATCAGTGCCCAGCTCTACAAGGCGGATTGCCCTCCCGGAGCCCTCATCAAACCCCCTCTCATTGCAGATGAGGTTGTGATTGATGTTATGCTTGAAAAAATAAGACAATGTCTTGAAAGCCTTGATAATAACAAGTAGTTTTAAACACATACATGGATGGTGCAGAAATGACTAAGTATTTAGAAGATAAAAAGGCAAGCCTTATACTGGTAGTTGTATGCTTTATAACATATACCGTTATTGCTCTCACAAGAAATGCCTATTCTGCGGCTATTGCAGGAATAGTGGCTGAAGGATATTTCACTAAGTCCGATGCAGGAATTGTTGCTACAAGTTTTAGTATTACATACTGTATTTCTCAGATTATCGGAAGTTATTATGTTGACAGATTTTCGCCCTTTAAGATAATTTTGCTGGGTGCAGTGGTTACAATATTTGCAAATATTGCAATGTCTCTCAGCCCCACCTACTGGGTAATCTTCATTTCCCGCGGTGTATGTGGTGTTGCACAGTTCGGTATCTGGCCGGCACTGCTCAAAATTTTGTCAGAATATATAAACAAAGAACAACGACGTGCATGGAGATACATAATGCCCCTTGGTGTGACATTCGGCTATGTTATAAGTTATCTTGCCATAGCGGCTATCCCTGAGTGGAGAGGGATTTTTACTCTTTCCTACATATCACTTGCTGCTATGACCATAATTTTTGTAATTACAGCAGCATACGCACAAAAAAAGGCGGTTACTGTAGAAACTGAACCTGAAAAACCCGTTAATACTAAAAATGCAGAAAACGAAGAGAACACAGAGAGTATAGGAGTATTTAGATTATTGGCTTCAAGCGGTGCATTGATTCTTATGATACCAATATTTGCCCAGGCTCTTATAGGCAACGGAATCGGCAGCTGGATGCCCACCATGATAATGGAAAGCTATGATGTGTCGCCTGCTATTTCAAGTATTATGACTACAATATCCACAGCCGCCAAATTTATAGCGGTAGTTTGGGTTATGATTTTTTATCCGAGAGTGATTAAGCAGCAAACAACAATGATGGGAATGCTTCTTGTTTTTGCAGTTCCATTCCTTGCTGCATCTATGTTTATCGGCAGAATACCGATGATTCTGGTGGTTATTTTCATTACGATAATCCAGACATTCAAAGGTTCAATTCATCAGCTCAACACCGTGGAGATTCCAAGAGTATACACAAAATACAACAAAGCCGGGATGGTTGCAGGTCTTATAAACGCAGTGGGAACACTTGCAGGTGTCATATCAGGCTGGCTTTGGGGCTGGATGGCAGAGACATACACTTGGAATGTAATTATCACAGTATGGACAGTAATGGCACTTGTGTCTGCTTTGATTTGCTTTGCAGCAACGCCACTTTGGAAAAAATTTGTGGTGAAAGAATAAAACAAAAACACTATCAGAAATCTTGACAAACAAAAAACATAATGATAAAATAAAAATACCCCCAAGGGGTATTTTTATTTTTTTATATTGCCGTGCAAAATTTTTGAAAAGCATTGCTTTTCAAAATGCACATGGCTTAAGAAAAGCGAAAATGCTTTGCACATCCGCCGCAAGGCGGAGCGGCGAAGCCGCTTTTCTTGAGGAGGAACATAATGCCCGATTGCAAATGTAACAAAAAAGTACGAGCAGAGAAAGAAAAAAGACTTCTCATAAATCGTCTGAGTCGTATTGAAGGTCAGATCAGAGGAATAAAAACCATGGTGGATGAAAATGCTTATTGTGTTGACATCTTAAATCAGGTCAGTGCCGTAAGCAGTGCTTTAAACTCATTTAGCAAAGAACTTTTATCTGAACATATAAAAAGTTGTGTTGCAGAGGATATAAAGGACGGTAATACCGAGAAAATAGATGAACTTACCCAAATGCTCAAAAAGTTTATGAAATGAGGTATGCCATATGAGGAATAAATATAATATAACCGGTATGAACTGTGCTTCATGCAGTGCCAGAGTTGAAAAGGCAGTATCACAACTTTCGGGAGTAGAAGAATGCAATGTCAATCTTCTCACAAATTCCATGACGGTAGATGGTGATATACAACCCGATGCGGTGATTTTTGCAGTTGAAAAAGCAGGATATGGTGCCGCTCTTTTTGGTAAAGAAAAAGATAAAGTTTCAGATGGCAGGCACATCCATAGCGATAATATTAAAAATGTGAAAAACCGACTCATTTCATCATTGGTATTCATGATTGTTCTTATGTACCTTTCAATGGGTCACTCAATGTGGAATTGGCCGCTTCCAAAGGCTCTTGAATCAAACCCGTTGTCAGTGGCACTCTTGCAGATGCTTCTTGCAGGTTTGGTAATGGTGATTAATCAGAAGTTTTTTATAAACGGATTTAAAGGTCTCGTGAAAGGTGCTCCAAATATGGACACCTTGGTTGCCATAGGCTCGGGAGCATCATTTGTATATAGCACTGTTTTGGTGTTTCAAATGACCAACCATGGGATTGTGGGAGGCGAGCATATCCTTCACCAACTTCACGGTCTGTATTTTGAATCGGCGGCTATGATACTCACTCTCATCACCGTTGGCAAAATGCTTGAAGCCTATTCCAAAGGAAAGACTACTGATGCAATAAAATCACTTATGGATCTTGCACCAAAAACTGCTACTGTGGTGCGGGACGGAATTGAATATATAGTCAGTGCAGATGAAATAAACGTTGGTGATATAATGCTCGTTCGCCCGGGTGAAAGTTTTGCATCTGACGGAATTATTTTAGAGGGCAGCAGCAGTGTTGATGAATCTGCTCTCACCGGAGAAAGCATTCCCGTTGACAAAACAGTGGGGGATAAGGTCAGCACTGCAACCATAAATAAATATGGATTTTTAAAATGTCAGGTAACAAAAACCGGGGAGGACACCACACTTTCCAAAATCATAAAAATGGTAACTGATGCATCATCGGGAAAAGCACACGTTGCAAAAATTGCAGACAGAGTATCAGCATTTTTTGTTCCGGTAGTAATTGCCATAGCCTTTATCAGTGGAGCAGTATGGCTGATGGCGGGGGAAAGCATGGGTTTTGCTCTTTCAAGAGCAATTTCGGTTCTTGTGATAAGTTGTCCTTGTGCTCTTGGTCTTGCAACCCCCGTTGCCATTATGGTTGGGAGCGGTGTGGGTGCTAAAAACGGTATACTCTATAAAACTGCAAAGTCTCTGGAGGATACGGGTAAAATCAAGGTGTGTGTTTTTGATAAAACCGGAACATTGACAGTTGGCTCACCCTCTGTTACAGATATTATACCGGCTGATGGAGTATCTTTTGAAATGCTTTGTGAGTATGCATTTTCTTTAGAGAAAAAGAGTGAGCATCCTCTTTCTGTGGCAATAAGGCAATATGGAGAAGGAAATAATCTTTCTTTCTTTGATACATCCGACTTTGAAGCGGTTTTGGGAAAGGGACTTCAGGCAAGAAAGGACGAAAGCATAATCAGAGGTGGAAATATAGCCTATATTTCATCTTTTGCAAATGTCCCCAATGATTTGATTAAAAAAGCACAAAATCTCTCAGACAAAGGAAAAACCCCGTTATTTTTTGCTTCCAATGATAAAACCCTTGGCGTTATCGCCGTTTCAGACACTTTGAAATCAGACAGCAAGGATGCAGTTGAAAAGATTAAGAAGATGGGCATAAAAGCAGTGATGCTTACAGGTGATAACACGAGATGTGCCAATGCAATAGGAAAAATGTGCGGTGTTGATGAAATAATTGCAGAGGTGGCACCGGACGAAAAGGCAGAGGCTGTAGAGAGTCTTAAAAAATACGGATTTGTGGCTATGGTTGGAGATGGAATGAACGATGCACCTGCTCTTACAGTTTCCGATGTTGGCATAGCAATCGGTGCAGGAACAGACATTGCTATAGATTCTGCAGATGTTGTTGTGACAGGAAGCACACTCACTGATGTTGTATCTGCCATCACCATTAGTCGAAAAACCTATAAAAACATAAAAGAGAATTTGTTTTGGGCATTTATATATAACATCATAGGTATTCCGCTTGCTGCAGGCGTGTGGATTCCCGTTATAGGATTAGAACTGAATCCTATGTTTGGTGCCGTGGCTATGAGCCTTTCAAGTTTTTGTGTTGTTGCAAATGCCTTGAGACTGAATTTTATAAACCTAAAAAAACATAATGAAAAGGAGATAATAAAAATGGAAAAAGTATTTAATGTTGAAGGTATGATGTGTCCTCACTGTGAGGCGAGAGTAAAAAAAGTTCTTGAAGAAACAAACGGGATTGAAAGTGTTATTGCAAGTCACGAAAATGGTACCGTAACCGTTGTTTTTTCAAAAGAAATCTCTGATGATGTGATAGCGGGTATCATAACAGAACAGGGATATAAAGTTGTAGAATAATCAGTTGCCGGATGGAGGTAATTTATGATATACACCCTCACACTAAACCCATCTCTTGACTATTATCTGAATGTAGATGATTTCCAAGAGGGGATAATAAACCGTGCCAAAGGTGAAAAAACAGTCCCCGGAGGCAAGGGAATAAATGTATCTTTGGTACTTAAAAATCTCGGGAAAGAATCTCTTGCATTGGGATATATTGCAGGTGAAACGGGGAAAATTTTTGAAAATATGGTTTTTTCGATGTCTTTAAAATCAGATTTTATTTCTCTCCCTTTGGGAAGTACGAGAATTAATGTGAAAATAAAATCTGATAAAGAAACCGACATCAACGCACAAGGTCCCCGAATTGATGATAAATCAAAAGATAAACTTTTTGAAAAATTAAACCAATTAAAAGAAGGAGATTGGCTTGTTTTGTCAGGCTCACTTCCTTGTGGATGCAATGATACTTTTTATGGGGAAATTATGGAAAAAATTTCCTCAAAAGGTGTTAAAACCGTTGTGGATGCCTGCTCGGGAAGCCTTATGAACACTCTTGTCCATAAACCGTTTTTGATAAAACCAAATATTTTTGAACTTGAAGAACTTTTCAGTGTGAAAATAACGGATTATGACAGCCTTGTTTTCTATGGACGGAGATTAAAAGAACTTGGCGCTCAAAATGTTCTGATATCTCTCGGGAAAGATGGTGCATTGTTTCTGAACGATTTTGGGGAAGTGGTTTATAAGGAAGCACCAAAGGGCGAAGTTATCGACACAACAGGTGCGGGAGATTCAATGGTTGCAGGGTTCGTTTCTTGCTATGAAGATACGGGAGATTTAAAAAAATCACTTCATATGGCAATATGTGCAGGCTCTGCAACTGCCTTTTCAAAAGATCTGGCAACATATGATGAAATAATGAAACTGTACGAAAGATAAGTGAATTTTATATGAAATATCAAAACATAAAAAATGCAAAATTCATTGACAGACCAAACCGCTTTATTGCCCATGTTGAAATAAACGGTGAAAAAAAGATCTGCCATGTGAAAAACACAGGCAGATGCAGAGAGCTTTTGATTCCCGGAGCAAATGTCTGGGTGGAACACATAAAAAGTCCAAACAGAAAAACGGAATATGACCTTATTTGCGTAGAAAAAGACGGCGAGTATATAAATATAGACAGCCAGGCTCCAAATAAGATTTTCAAAGAGTGGGCGCAAAACAGCGGGCATTTTGGCGATGATGTGACAATCAGAAGCGAAGTAAAATATAAAAATTCCCGCTTTGATTTCTACATCGAAAGCGGGAATAGAAAAATATTTACGGAAGTAAAAGGCGTAACATTAAAATCAGGAGATGTTGCACTTTTTCCTGATGCTCCGACGGAGCGGGGAGTAAATCATATAAACGAACTTTCACAATGCATCAAAGATGGATATGAGGCGCAAATTGTGTTCATAATCCAGATGAAAGGTGTGAGTTCATTTTCACCCAACGATTCAACTCATCCTCAATTTGGCGTATCTCTTAAAGACGCAGTAAAAAACGGAGTCGGAATTCTGGCAATAGACTGTAGTGTGACACCTGATGAAGTTGTTGCCCGTAAGTTTATTGACGTTTCAATTTAATTTTTTGATTTTCCCAAAAGGGAATTTTTGTATTCTCTTGGGGATTTACCAATTATGTTTTTAAATTTTTTTGAAAAATATATGTAGTCATCATATCCGCATTTTTCAGCCACTTGTTCTAATGTCAGAGTGTTTGAATATATGTCAATAAGAAAAATGGCGTGTTTTATTCTCACGTCAGTTACAAATGAACCGGGAGTTTTCCCGGTTATTTTTTTGAATTGTGCTCTGATATAATCCTCGGCATACCCGCTGTCTGAAAGCAGGGAGGACACTTTGAAGTCGGGATTTGAAAAATTGTTCACAACGCCCGATGTAATCAAATTTACTGTTTTATAAATATCATCTTCAAAGTTCATGCGAAGGAGAATATAATGAACATAAGAAAGACAAAGTTGTGAGAGATATTTTGTGTTGCCGGAACGGTTGTCGTATATTATTTTTGCAAGATTTGCGGCTTCATTTCTTTCGTTGTCAGATAGCGTGACAATTTCGGGAAAACCCATAAGACCATAAAAATCGCCTGATATGGATATGTTTTTGAATCCGTTTTCAGATACGGAACCATGCAATATTCCCGGAGGAACAATAATGATGCTTCCCGGTCTGAAAGGATAATCCTTGTGAGTGGATTTTAAATATCCGTTACCCTCAAGATATAACATGATTTCATAATTGGTATGTTTGTGTATGGGATATTGTTTAACGCCATCTGCCGTCTGATTGATTTTTAGATTCATATTATCACCTGTTTCATAATAACACAAATCTATCTTTTGTACAAGTTGTTTTATGAAAAAACATACCTTAATCAATGGGGAAATGGTAAAATATCAATATGTGTTAAAGAAAAGGAGAAAATTTCATGAAAAAGATAGAATGTTTGAAGTGTGGAATGGGAATAGGCGGGTGGCTCACAAATTACAAGCGTTTCAACGTTTTGCCGCCTGATAAAAGAATGCTTATCACAATAGGAGATATGGAACATTTTGAAACGTATATAACAGAAGATGATATTGCCTATATTGCATCTCTCGGAATGGATCATGTGCGTCTTGGTTTTGACCAGATTGTAGTAGAGGAAAGCCCTTATTCATACAGGGGAAATATCGTAGCCATTTTGAAGAATTTTGTTGAGTGGTGCAAAAAGTATAATCTTCGTCCCATACTGAATATGCACAAAGCCATAGGAAACTATTGCGACATTTTAGAAGAAAAAGGTCTCATGAAAGATGATGAACTTCAAAAAAGGTTTATAGCCTTGTGGGAAATGCTCGAAAAAGAATTTTCGAATGATACATGGGTAATTTTTGAACTTTTAAATGAGGTTGTAAATTCTGATGCCGATTCCTGGAATTCTCTTGCATCAAGGACGATAGATGCAATAAGAAACCTCAATAAAGAAAGACTTTTAATAGTAGGGGGAATAGAGTGGAACAATCCTCCGGGACTTGATTATGTAAAAGTATATGATGATGAAAATATAGTGTATACATTCCATTGTTATGCACCTCATGAATTTACACATCAGCAAGGTGTCCTTCAGTCTGAACAATTAAGTTATAACCGTAAAATGCCATATCCTACAGACGATATTGAACGATATAGAGATTACCACAGATTTTTCGGGAAAAATGATGTGTATGCAGACATTGACAGGATGGATATTGAATATCTGAAAAAATATCTTGAACCGGCAAAACGTTTCATAGAAAGACATCCCGATAAAGTACTTTGGTGTGGTGAGTTTGGAACAATCAGACATTGTAACATAAAGTATCGTGAAAACTGGATGCGTGATATGATAACAATTTTAAAAGAGTGGGATATTCCATACTGCGTATGGAACTATTTAAGCACTCCCAACGACGGAAACAGATTCAGTCTTGTTGATGATGACAGCAGAAAAATCCTTTCGGAAGAACTCGGAAGAATTATAAAAGGTGATGTTCTGTGATTATATTTCTTTTTTGCTTAACAATCGCTTTTTCAACTGCAAGAAATGTTCTATCAAAAAATATTTCACAGCTTTCATTCGGCACAAAAAGATTTTATCTTTCTCAGGCGGTGCTCTTTTTCCTTGGCGGAATTGCACTCATTTTGTTTTCAGAAAACATATCCAAAGGCATTTCATACGAAACATTATTTTATTCTGTCATATACGGCACACTTTTGATAACATCCCAATATTTTTATACCATATCCCTCAAAAACGGAAACATAGGAATTTGTTCAATCATATACTCTCTCGGATTCATATTCCCCACCATATCGGGAAGTCTTTTCTGGGATGAATATGTGTCTTTCTGGAATGTAGTTGGAATACTGTTTGTTTTCCCTGCAATTGCAATTTCGGGAATGGATGGGTGCGATTCAAAGAAAAAAAGCGGCAACAAAGGCTACATAGTTCCTCTCATAATTGCAATGATTTCGTCAGGCGGACTTGGAGTGATGCAAAAAATTCAGCAAAAGTCGGCACATAGTGATGAAATGGAGATTTTTGTTATAGTGGCTTTTGTTTTTGCATCTTTGGTGTCTATGATATTTTATCTTTTTGCAAAAAAAGAAAATGAAAAAACGTCAGGTAACATGCTCCGTATTTCCGCTATAGTCGGAGTGTCTTTCGGAATTTCCAATTTGTTGAATACAAGTCTTGCAGGCAAACTTGACAGCGCAGTATTTTTCCCTGTCCTTAACATAAGCAGGATAATTGTATCTATGATTTTGGGAATTGCATTCTATAACGAGAAAATTTCCAAAAAAGATATTTATGTATTGGCTCTTGGTATTGCATCAATAATATTTATTACAGTTTTGTAAAAATAGCGGTTTCAAATTCATGCATATATTGACATCCTTTGGAATATAGTGTAAAATCATTGTAAATAAATACAACAGAAAGGATGTCTCTTATTGAGCAGTAAAGTTTATGCATTGGAGTATCTTGACCTTTTAGCAAAAGACTATCCAACAATTCAGTCAGTTTCAACCGAAATTATAAACCTGAAAGCAATTTTGAATCTTCCCAAAGGAACAGAGCATTTTATAAGTGATCTCCACGGGGAACATGACTCTGTGCTTCATGTAATAAAAAGTGCTTCAGGAGTTATAAAAAGTAAAATTGATGATTTGTATACCAACACGTTGTCTGAATCAGAACGAAAACTTCTCGCAACCATTGTATATTATCCTGAACAAAAACTGTATTATCTTAAACAAAAAGGTAAGCTTACAGATGAATGGTATTCTCTGACACTCATAAGACTGGTAGAACTATGCCGAAAGGCGGCATCAAAATATACTCGTTCAAAGGTCAGAAAAGCGATGCCTAAAGATTTTGCATATATACTTGATGAACTTCTACACACAGAGGATTCTGAGATAAATAAGCACGACTATTATATGAGAATCATAAGTTCCATTATAGAAATTGGCAGAGCGGATGCTTTTGTCATAGCTCTGTCTGACCTGATAAGACGTCTTTCTATAGATCATCTTCACATCCTTGGAGATATATTTGACAGAGGCCCCAGACCGGATATTATAATGGAAGAACTTATGAATTATCATTCTATAGATATTCAATGGGGAAACCACGATATAGAATGGATTGGTGCAGCTTCGGGGAATGATGCTCTGATTGCAAATGTGGTCAGAAACTCTCTTCGGTATAACAATCTTGATGTTCTTGAAATAGGCTATGGGATTAACACAAGAACTCTGGCAAATTTTGCAAATAATGTGTATAAGAACGACCTGTGCGAAAGATTCTTACCTCTGGACTCCCGCAAGAAGATTATAAAAACAAGAGATACTCTGCTTATAGCAAAAATGCATAAGGCAATAAGTATTATACAGTTTAAACTTGAATCGCAAATAATAGAGGCTCATCCCGAATATGAAATGGATGAACGTGATTTAATAAAATACATTGATACTGATAAAAAAGAAGTAGTAATCGGAGGAAGAGTATATCCGCTTTCTGATGCAGATTTTCCCACTCTTGATGTGAATAATCCTGCAAAACTGACAGATGACGAGAAAAATGTGATATCTTCATTAAGACGTTCATTCATTCATTCTGACAAACTTCAGAATCATATTAGATTTCTCATTGCAAAAGGCGGAATGTATAAGATTTTCAATGGAAATCTTTTGTTCCATGGGTGTATTCCCATGGATAATAAAGGTGAATTTGAATCGGTTTATTTTTTTGATACACATCTCAAAGGACGGGAGTATCTTGATTATGCCGACAAACTTGTGAGAAACATATATCTTTCAAAATCGGGTGATATTTCTTCTGATTTTTTGTGGTATCTTTGGTGCGGAAATAAATCTCCCTTGTATGGAAAAGATTCCTACAGAATTTTTGAAAGATATTTTATTGATGATGAAAAAACTCACAAAGAGAAAAAGAATGACTATTATGAGCATATTGAAAAACCATCAGTCTGCCGGAAAATTTTTGAGGATTTTGGCATTGGTTGTAATGGTTCGCATATAATAAACGGTCATGTCCCCGTGCGTACCGGAAAAGGTGAAAGTCCAATAAAAGCAGATGGAAGACTCTTTGTTATAGATGGTGGGTTTTCAAGACCGTATCAGATAACAACCGGAATTGCAGGCTACACGCTCATAAATAATTCTTACGGCTTTTCGATCACCGCACACGAGCCATTTACAGGACTTTCAGATGTTTTGGAAAATGATTTTGATCTTCACTCCTCAAGGACAATAATAGATGTTAACGCAAAACGAAGACAAGTGAAAGATACAGATATTGGAAATAGCATTTCAGGAAGAATCGGGGTTTTAACAGAACTCCTTGAAGCATATAAAAAAGGTTTGCTTCGTGAACATATCAAATGATATGCCAAAAAACAAACCTTTGAATTCTATTTTTTTAAAGTTTTCAAAAGACCGGCACAACCTTTTTTCACATCTTCATATGTTAAGTCGAAATCTCCGGTATACCATGGATCGCTGATATCTCCGCCATCTGCAAAATCAAGAAGTTTACACAGTTTGCCGCAAGTGTCATTTCCAATGATTCTTGCGGCATTTCTTATGTTATATGAGTCCATGCATACAAGATAGTCAAAATTGTCATAATCTTCTTTTTTCAGTTGAACGGCATGTTTTCCTTCATATGAAATTCCGAGGCCATCCAGAATTTTTCTTGTGCCTCTGTGAGGAGGGTTCCCGATTTCCTCTGTGCTTGTTGCAGAAGAGGCAACAAAAATTTTGTCTGATAATCCTTCTCTTTCAACCATGTCTTTCATAATAAATTCTGCCATTGGACTTCTGCAAATGTTTCCGTGGCATATAAACATAATCTTAATCATCAATTTCTCCATTCCCTCTCAAATTATCCAAAAGTTTTAAAAATTTTTCGGGGGGTTCTTTTGAAAATTCCATATATTCTTTCGTGACGGGATGAACAAATCCGATAACTCTTGCATGCAGAGCCTGACCTTTAAGCTCAAACGAATCGGATGGGGCATACATGGGATCACCCATAACAGGGTGCCCGATATATTTCATATGAACCCTTATCTGATGAGTTCTTCCTGTTTCAAGAACGCATTTCACCAAGGTTGCTTTTTCAAAATATTCCAGAACTTCAAAATGAGTAACTGCTTTTTTTGAATTTATGGGAGTCACTGCCATTTTAAGTCTGTTGGAAATATCTCTTCCTATGGGAGCGTCAACTATTCCCTTTTTTGTTTTGATAATCCCTTCGCAAACACAAATATATTCACGCTTAACTGTCTTTTCGCTTATTTGTTCCGATAATGACAGATGAGCCTCATTTGTCTTTGCAATAAGTAAAAGACCTGATGTGTCTTTGTCAATTCTGTGAACAATTCCCGGTCTCATAACGCCGTTAATTCCGCTCAAGTTTTCTCCGCAATGAAACATGACTGCGTTAACAAGTGTTCCTGAATAATTACCCGGTGCAGGGTGCACAACCATTCCCTGGGGCTTATTCACCACGATCAGACTTTCGTCTTCATAGACAATATCAAGTGGGATATCTTCCGGAACAATGTTTGCATTTTCCGGCTCCGGCACTTCAATATCTATTGTCTCGCCCTTCTTTAATTTGTAGTTGGTTTTCACGCATTTTCCGTTTACGGTAATGTTCCCTGAGTCTATAAGTTTCTGAATCATAGCACGGGTGAGACCGTCCACCGATATATATTTATCTATTCTTGTTCCGCCTTCTTCACATACAAGTGTTATCTTTTCCATCGTCATTTTCCTCATCTGAAGTTTTTATGTTTTTTTCATCATTGTCAAAAAATATAACATAAATACAAAGCAATATGCATCCGACAACAATCAGGCAATCCGCAAAATTAAACACGGGATATTCTATAAATGTCACTTCAATCATATCCACAACATATCCTCTGAAAATTCTGTCAACAAGATTTCCCAAGGCTCCTGCATTGATTAACATAACAGAGATTTTTTCAAGACCATGTTTCATTGGACGTTTTTTGAAATACCAAAATTCCAGAGCAAAAATAACAAAAGTCACAATAATAAAAACAGATATATGACCGTTAAAAATGCTCCAGGGTCCACCGGTATTATGGTGTCTTGTGAAATCAAGCACACCTTTAATGACAGTTACAGATTCATACAGACTAAATTTATGAACTGTCAGATATTTTGTTATTTGATCGAAAATAATTAGCAATAATGCGCTGATTATATAAAACATAGTTCACCGCCTGAATTAAAATCAAAATATATCAGGGGTGTAAAAAATTCGTTTGGATTTTTTACACCCCATGATTTTTAAAAGCAAGAGTTATTTGTTTTCGTTGATGTAGGATATTGCAGCAGAAATTGCATCTTCTGCACTCATTTCTGCCATTTCATAACCTTTTCTCTTTATAAACTCAACCTTATTTTCACTTGCACCTTTACCAACATTGATTCTTACGGGAATACCGATAAGGTCTGCATCTTTGAACTTAACGCCTGCGCGTTCATTTCTGTCATCAATCAATACATCAATGCCTTTTGATTTGAGTTCATTATATATTTTTTCAGCGAGTTCTGCCTGCTCTTCATTTTTGGTGTTAACAGGAACAACAATAACATGATAGGGAGCAACAGATACGGGCCAAACAATACCGTTTTCGTCAGATGACTGTTCAATTATTGCCGCCATACATCTGCTGACACCAATACCATAACAACCCATAATCGGAGTCTGCTCTTTTCCGTTTTCATCAAGATATGTGCATTTTAATGCATCGGTATATTTTGTGCCAAGTTTGAATATGTGACCGACTTCAATACCCTGACAGGTCTGAATTTTGTCGTTTTTACATTTTGGACAAATATCGCCAACTTCAATGTTTCTGAAATCACCAACAAATGTAGGTTCAAAATCTCTGCCCATATTAACATTTCTGAAGTGGTACATTGTTTCGTTTGCACCAACAACCATATTTTTCATCTGTGCAACTTCGGAGTCAACCAAAACATCAACTTTAATTCCGATAGGTCCTGCAAAACCAACTTGTGCATTTGTTGCTTCGAACACTTCTTCGGGAGATGCCATTTCAAGGTCTATTGCACCAAGGTGATTTGCAAGTTTTGTTTCGTTAACTTCTCTGTCACCTCTTACCATGACAGCAACAATTTTGCCGTCTGCATTGTAGAGAAGAGTTTTTGCAAAGGCTTTTGCATCAGTTTCCAAAAATTCAACAAGTTCTTCAATGGTTCTTGAATTGGGGGTATAAATCTTTTCCAATTCCTTTTCGGCTGCTGAAGAATTCAAATCTTCCGGTACACATGCCGCTTTTTCAATGTTTGAACAGAAACCGCAAGAGCAAAATGCTATTGTATCTTCACCAACGTCTGATTTAACCATGAATTCCTGTGAACCGGAACCACCCATTGCCCCTGAATCTGCATCAACAATAAGATACTCAAGACCCATTTTGTCAAAAGCTTCTTTATATGCATCATACATATTCTGATATGAAATATCAAGACCTTTTTCATCTGTATCAAAACTGTATGCATCCTTCATTATGAATTCTCTGCTTCTTATAACACCGAATCTGGGACGTCTTTCATCTCTGTATTTTGTCTGAATCTGATAAAGTGTCATTGGGAGCTGTTTGTATGATTTAACTGTGTTTTTAACAGTATCTGTAAAAATTTCTTCGTGTGTTGGTCCGAGGCAGAAATCTCTGTCGGCTCTGTCTTTGAGTCTGAACATTTCAGGACCAAACACAGTCCATCTTCCCGAATCTTCAAAATATTCCTTTGGAAGTACTGCAGACATAAGAAGTTCCTGGGCATCATGTGAGTCCATGGAATCTCTTACTATATTTTCAATTTTCTTTAACGCTTTGAGTCCCAATGGGAGATATGAATATATGCCTGATGCAAGTTTTCTTATAAGACCTGCTCTGAGCATCAACTGATGGCTGGGAATTTCAGCCTCAGAGGGAACTTCTCTCAATGTGGGTAATAAATATTTTGATAATCTCATTTCAATTCCTCACTTCTATATGTAAAAATACAAATACTACTATATTATAATAGATTTTACAGATTCTTTCAAGTCTTTTTTAAATAAATTTGCAAATTTTATTCAAACACAAAATTTGTTAAAAAATAGTCAATTTAATGTGTTGTTGTAAATGTACAAAAAGGTGAGAAATAAGACAGAAAATATTATAATCAAAAAATATAAAAAATGCCTTAAACCTATTGACAAAACATATACAAAAGAATATAATCAAGTTTAGTGTTCCTAAACAAAAAACTTACTATTAAATACAATCGGTTTAGAATCACTAAACTTTGCAGTTAATATTATAAAATTGCCGCGGAGGTGTTTTTTATGAACATAGGCAATGAAATAAAAAGACTCAGAATAAAAAACGGATTGACCCAGGAAGAACTTGCAGACAGATGTGAGCTTTCAAAAGGGTTTATCTCACAGATTGAAAGAGATCTTGCATCTCCTTCAATTTCAACACTTTCAGATCTTTTGCAGTGTCTCGGCACAGACCTTAAAAACTTTTTTAACAGTGCATCTGATGAAGAAGTTGTTTTTAAAGCTGAGGATGTGTTTGTTAAGGAATACAAAGATGAGGGAAGTATAATCAACTGGATTGTTCCCAATTCTCAAAAAAATGATATGGAACCCATAATAATAGAACTTCTTCCCGGCGGTAAATCATATATTGATGATCCTCACGACGGAGAAGAATTCGGGTATGTCCTTTCAGGAAGTGTTGTTCTTCACATCGGAGATAAAAAACATCGGGTGAAGAAAAACGAAAGTTTCTATTTTAAACCCAATGCAATTCATTACATAGAGAATAAAACAAAAACAAATTCAAAGGTGCTGTGGGTATCCACACCGCCCACATTCTGATTTGAGGTGATAAAATTGGCAAAACATCTAATAGAACTTACAGGTCTTTGTAAAACTTTTGATGACAATGAAGTTTTAAAAGATATTAATCTATACATAAACGAAAATGAATTTCTGACACTTCTTGGTCCTTCCGGATGCGGAAAATCAACCCTTCTTCGCATAATTGCAGGGTTTGAAGCACCCACCTTCGGAAAAGTTACTTTTGAAGGTCAGGATCTTTCGGGGGTTCCTGCATATGAGCGAAAAGTCAATACTGTTTTTCAGCGCTATGCACTTTTTCCCCATCTTGATGTTTTTGATAACATTGCCTTTGGTCTTAACATAAAAAAACTACCTAAAGACGAAATTGACCGCAAGGTCAGAAAAGTTCTGGAACTTGTGAACCTGAAAGGCTTTGAAAACCGTACCATAAGTTCTCTCTCGGGAGGTCAGCAACAGAGAATAGCCATTGCAAGAGCGATTGTAAATGAACCGAAAGTTCTTCTACTTGATGAACCATTGGCGGCTCTGGATTTAAAACTCAGACAGGGAATGCAACTTGAACTTAAAAATATGCAAAGAGAACTTGGCATCACCTTTATATATGTCACTCACGACCAGGAGGAAGCCCTAACAATGTCTGACACGGTTGTCGTTATGAAAGAAGGAACAATTCAGCAGATAGGCACTCCAACAGATATATACAATGAACCTAAAAATGCATATGTTGCAGATTTCATAGGTGAGAGTAACATCATCAGCGCAATTATGAAACAAGATTGCCTTGTAAATATTATGGACACAGATTTTGAATGTGTTGACACAGGCTTTTCGGATAATGAAGATGTAGATGTTGTTATACGCCCCGAAGATATATATATTCTCGAACCCGACAAAGGAAAAATTCCCGGAGTTGTTGAATCGGTTATCTTCAAAGGTGTTCACTATGAAATGGTAATAGACACAGGCAGTTTCAAATGGCTTGTTCATGATACTGCAAAATACGAGGTTGGAACTAAAGTAAGCCTCTTTGTAAAACCTTTTGATATTCACATTATGAAAAAATCTTGAATGGCGGAGAGAGAAAATGTATAAAAAATCTTTGTCCTATCCTCATCTTGTATGGATGGTAGTGTTCGTAATAGTACCGATGTTTCTCATTTTTTTGTATGCGTTCACATCCAACACCACAGACGGGAATATTTCTTTCACATTGGAAAATTTCAAAAAATGCATAGATCCCATGTATCTTAAAATATATGCCAATTCCATATGGATAGCATTTTTGAGCGTTGTTTTTTGTCTTCTTTTGGGCTACCCTGCGGCAAAAATCCTTGCCGATAAAGACAGACGCAGAATGGCGGCAGGAAAAAAGGCAAGCGGGCTTATGATGCTTTTTGTGATGCCCATGTGGATGAATGTTATGCTCAGACTCTATTCATGGCTGACAATCCTTCAACCTGATGGTGTTTTGAATAGTTTCCTCGGTATGGTTGGTTTGCCCGGAATAAACATAATGTATACAAGAACTGCAGTAGTTCTCGGAACGGTGTATGACTTTATTCCCTTTATGATAATGCCCATATATTCGGTTCTCATAAAGATTGACGATAGTCTAATAGAAGCCGCTCAGGACCTTGGCGCAAATAAAAGCAGAGTGTTTTTCAAAGTAATACTCCCTCTGTCACTTCCCGGAATTGTTTCAGGAATAACAATGGTATTTCTGCCGGCTCTCACATCTTTCTACATTTCAGACTTTTTCAGCGGCGGACAGTTTATGCTTATCGGAAATCTCATTGAAAAGAACTTCAAAAATCCTGTGGGCAGAAACTTTGGCTCATCTCTTTCCATAATCTTAATGGGATTTGCCTTTCTTTCAATGCACGTTATGAAACTTTTCAACAAATCAAACCGACAGATGGATATGTTTTAAAATAGACAATTTAGTTTTTAAACAAGTGAAATCTTGAAGAGAATACTGACACAACTGCTTAAGGAGGAGAAAATGAAAAAGAATATCTTCAGAAGTCTTTTTGAAAATACATATTTATTCCTTATGTTTTTATTTCTGTATTTTCCCATAGTGATGCTTATGATATTTTCATTCAATAGTGTTAAATCCACATCCAACTGGGAAGGATTTTCATTCAGATGGTATGAGCAGATGTTTTCAGATGATGCTCTTTTGGAAGCCTTTGCAAATACAATTACCATAGGCATTTTAGCGGCTGTGATTTCCTGCATAATAGGAACTGCTGCTGCAATAGGAATTCAGGGGTATCGTTCAAAAAAGGCAAAAGGGCTCATAAATGCTCTCACAAATCTTCCGATGGTAAGTTCCGAACTTGTTATGGGAGTATCTATGATGATACTTTTCCTTTATGTAAAAATACCTCTTGGATATGCCACACTTCTTATGTCCCACATAACATTTTGTGTGCCCTATGTCATAGTATCGGTTCTTCCCAAACTTGTTCAGCTTGACAATGGACTTTATGAGGCCGCCCTTGACCTTGGTGCAAAACCTTTTTATGCATTCAGAAAAGTGGTCATTCCCGAAATAAAACCGGGTGTAATTTCCGGACTTTTGATATCATTCACCCTTTCCATAGATGATTTTGTCATCAGTTTCTTCACAACAGGTAACGGAGTAAACAATCTTTCAATCTATATTTATTCAAGTGTCAGAAGAGGCGTAAATCCTATGTATAACGCCCTTTCAACAATAATGTTTGTGTTGGTGGCTTTGCTTCTTTTTATGATAAACAGACGCTCCGGCGGCAAAAACAATGCACCATCCATTATTCCATAAATCTGATAAAGTAAAGGAGATTAAAATTATGAAAAAAATCATTTCAATTCTTGTTTGCCTCATTTTCACACTTTCAATCGCTTTATCCTTTGGAGGATGTTCATCCAAAACCAAACTTTTTGTATATAACGTGGGTGACTATATTCACCCTGATGTTGTAGATATGTTTGAAAAAGAACATCCCGACATTAAAGTTGTATACGAACTTTTTGACTCTGTTGAAGAAATGTATATGAAAGTTTCAAACGGCACATCTCCATATGATGTTGTTGTTCCCTCTGACTACATGATAGAACAGATGAGAAACGAGGGAATGCTCAATAAAATTAATTTTGAAAATATTCCCAATGCTGAAAATATTGACCCCAATATGAAAAATCTTGATTTTGACCCCACCAATGAATATGCGGTTCCATATATGTGGGGAACAATCGGAATTCTCTACAACACAAAAATGGTGGATGATCCCGTGGACAGTTGGGACATTTTGTGGAATGAGAAGTATAAAGGCGAAATTTTCATGCTCAATCAGGAAAGAGACATGGTTTCCATCGCTCTTAAAAAATGCGGATATTCAATGAATTCAGACAATGAAAAAGAACTTGAAGAAGCAGAGAAAATTCTCAAAGAACAAAATCCTCTTGTAAAAGCATATTGCGGTGATGAAATAAAAGATAATATGATAAACGGTAACGGTGCTCTGGCAATTGTATGGTCAGGTGATGCATATTTCTGCATAGAACAAAATCCCGATCTTGCATTTGCAATTCCCAAAGAGGGTACAAACCTTTGGTTTGACTGTATGGTAATTCCCACAACATCAACTCACCAGAAAGAGGCAGAAATGTTCATTGACTTTATGTCACGTCCCGACATTGCAAAACTCAATGCGGAGTACATAGGTTATTCAACAGCTAACGCTGCAGGAAGAGATATGCTTGAAGATAGTGTAAAAAATGATAAACTCCGCTATCCCGAACTTGATGAAGAGTTTATGTCCAAAATGGAGATTTTTGCATATAATAAAGAACGAAACGCAAAACTCACAGAAATCTGGACAAGAGTTTTAAACAGCTGATATCAAAAATTAAACGGGTATTTGAAAATTCGCAGAAAATTCAAATACCCGTTTGCTTTTTACTGATTACTATAGGTTGTCGAAAAATGATAGATTTATTAATAAGAAGATCGGTTTTATACATTTACTTAATTTTGAAAGTGTGTTATTATCTACTCACAGACAGAAACTGTGAATTTTAACAAAAGTATATCGGGAGGAAAAAACAGTGAAAGTTTCAGAAGTTCAGATTTTCCCATCGCCCAAAACAGTTTTGGGAAACGGTGAAGAGTATGAATTAAAACTTAATGTAATATCAAAACATTCTGCGTTTGATCAAAAGGCAGAACTCTTAGGTCTATGTTTCAATAAAATGTATGACATGAATCCGGAAAATGGCGAGGGCGGTATAGAACTTTGCTTTGACGAAACCATCGAAAAAGGCGCCTACAAAATTGTGTCAGACAAAAAAATGTGTCTGTATGCATCAGATGAGGAAGGAATGGGATACGCCGTTGCATCTGTACTCTTACTTGTTAATGTAAAAAAGGGTGTTGCATACTCACAAAAAATGACCATTGAGGATTACGCAGATAAATGGTATCGTGCATTCATGATAAGTATGGTTCAGGGAGGCATGAGCCTTGCAAAGATAAAAAACATTGTCGATGTTTGTTTTATTTTCAAAGTGAATCATCTTCATCTTCACTTATGTAACAATACATATTATTGCTATCCCTCAAAAGTTCTTCCCAATCTTCCCACCCCCGAGTCTGCTTTCACATTTGAACAGATAGAGGAACTTAATGCTTATGCAAAAACGAGAGGCGTTATTCTTGTGCCGGAACTTGATCTTCCCGGTCATGCTGCAGCATTTACCACAAGGTGTCCCGAAATTTTTGCAAATCAATATGAGGGCGGAGAAGATAGAGTGATGTATTCCGAAGCCGGGGCACTCATATCCGGTGATGAACTCATTTGTGTTGGCAGCAAAAAGTCAAGGGAGTATGTGTATAAAATTATTGACGAAATCTGCGAAATGTTCCCCGACTCGCCCTACATTCACCTAGGCGGTGACGAAGCAGATATTGAGGCTTGGGACAATTGTCCTGTTTGTCGTGAATACAGAAAAGAAGAAAACATAGAAGACGTTCACGAACTCTATAGCGAATTTATAGGGAAAATGTGCACTCATGTTCTTGAAAACGGCCGCACTCCCATAGTGTGGGAAGGATTCCCCCAAAAAGGCGTTGAAAGAGTTCCCAAAGAAACAATAGTTTGTGCCTGGGAATGTTACTATCATCAGCCCGAAGATCTTTTAGATGCCGGATTCAGAATCATTAACGGCTCCTGGCAGCCTCTCTATATAGTTCAGAGTCAGACAGAAAGATGGACACCTCTTGACATTATGAAATGGGATGTATACAATCTTCAGCATTTCTGGTCAGAATCAAGAGCATATCTCAATCCCGTTCACCTTGCTCCAACAGATAAAGTTCTTGGCGGACAGATTTCATCCTGGGGATGTTTCTATGAACTTTGCATGGGAAGAGCCATTGAAAATCTTCCTGCAATGTGTGAACGTTTGTGGACTGTTGAAAGAGTTTGCTCTGATGCAGATTTCAACAAAAAACATACAAACGTTGTTATGAAAGCCGCAAAACTCATATCAAAAAGTTTTTGATGTGATGCGGATTTTTGAAAAATGAAATAAATATAAATTAAGGGATGTAAAAAAATCATTTGATTTTTCACATCCCTTTGTTATGTAGGAAAATACTTACATCAATATTCTTTTACAAATTTTCCCATGATTTCCACAGATTTGTCACTTGCCAGAACTTTGAATGTATTAAAATCCATCTCACTTGCACCATCTGAAATGGTTCTTAAAAGTGCAAATTTCACATTGTTCACCATGCAAACATGTGCAATTGCACCGCCTTCCATTTCACATGCAATAGCACCGAATGTGGAAACGAGATTTTCTTTCATTTCATCTTTACACACAAAAACGTCACCTGTTGCAATTGTTCCCGTGAGAGTGTTGTCATCTTTGCAGATATCCTCGAAAATCTTAACTGCTTTTTCATCAGATTTAAAATATATTGTATTCACTCCGTCAACCATTCCCACCGGACTTCCCAAAGGAGAAAGGTCAAAATCATGCTGAACACAGTCTGAACCGATTGCAATTCCAAGGACATTCAGTTTTTCTGTGAGAGAACCTGCCACACCTGAGTTTATGATAATGTCGGGATTGAAATTCAAAATCATTGCCTCTGCACAAAGAGCTGCATTGACTTTCCCCGGATTGCACATTGCACAAACAACATCTTTTCCGTGAATTTTGCCGGTCACAAATTCCATTGAAGAAATGGTTTTGGACAGGGGATTTTCCATAAGATTTTTAATTCCTCTTGTTTCTATTTCCATTGCACCAATAATGCCTATCATAAATTATCATCTCCAAAATCAATATACCGATATGATATCTAAAGTGGCGGAAAATGTCAATACAAGGCGGAAAATTTTTTATTATTGGTAAATATTTGGATAAGAAAGGTAAAAATTTTCAAAATACTATTGTTATTGCTTTATTTTTTTGCTATAATATATACTGTTATAATTTGTATCTTTAAAAGATTTATAATATATGTCAGGAAGTGAATAAATTGAAGTTGATGGAAAAGATTTTCGGAACACATAGTTCAAGGGAAATCAAACGCATAATGCCCCTTGTAAGAAAGATAAATGAACTTGAACCCGAAATTCAAAAATTGACAGATGCACAGCTTAAAGAAAAAACAAATGAATTTAAATCCCGTCTTGCAGGCGGAGAAACTCTTGATGATATTTTGCCCGAAGCATTTGCTGTTGTCAGAGAAGCATCAAAAAGAGTTTTGGGCATGAGACACTTTGACGTTCAGTTAATTGGCGGAATTGTTCTTCATCAGGGCAGAATTGCCGAAATGAAAACCGGTGAAGGTAAAACTCTTGTTGCTACATTGCCTTGCTATCTTAATGCTCTCACAGGCAACGGCGTTCACGTCGTAACCGTCAATGACTATCTTGCTAAACGTGATAGTGAGCAGATGGGAAAAATATATAAATTCCTTGGTCTCACCGTTGGTCTTATCATTCATGAAAAGACACCTGCACAGAGACAAGAAGCGTATAATTGCGATATAACATATGGTACAAACAACGAATTCGGTTTTGACTATCTCCGTGATAACATGGTCATATACAAAAAAGATGTTGTACAATGTAAAGGTCACAATTTTGTTGTTGTTGACGAAGTTGACTCCATTTTGATTGACGAGGCAAGAACACCTCTCATAATTTCCGGAATGGGTGAAAAGTCAACAGATTTGTATTCTGTTGCCAACCATTTTGCAAAAGGTCTGAAAATGCTAAAAATTGTAGAATCCGATGATAAGCAAAATGATGACGATGTTGACGCAGACTATATTGTTGATGAAAAAGCAAATACTGCAACACTCACCGCATCCGGTGTAAAAAAAGCTGAAACTGCATTTAATGTTGAAAACCTTTCAGATCCCGAAAACCTCACACTCCTTCATCACATCAATCAGGCAATAAGAGCCCATGGTGTAATGCACAGAGATGTTGACTATGTTGTAAAAGATGGAGAAGTTATTATTGTTGATGAATTCACAGGACGTCTCATGCACGGTAGACGATATAATGACGGACTCCACCAGGCAATAGAAGCAAAAGAAGGTGTGGAAATTGCAAGAGAGAGCAAAACCCTTGCAACAATCACATTCCAGAATTTCTTCCGTCTGTACAAAAAACTTTCCGGTATGACCGGTACAGCAGAAACAGAGCAGGAAGAATTCAACAGTATATACAATCTTGATGTTGTGGTAATTCCCACCAATGAACCCATGGTAAGACAAGACCATGCCGACAGCGTGTATAAATCCGAAGGAGCAAAATTTGCGGCAGTTGTAGATCAGATAATAGCATGCCACGAAAAAGGACAACCGGTTCTTGTTGGTACCGTAACAATTGAAAAGTCAGAACTTTTAAGCAGAGTTCTTTCCAAAAATGGCATAAAACATGAGGTTTTAAATGCAAAATATCATGAAAAAGAAGCCGAAATCATTGCCCAGGCAGGTAAAAAAGGAGCCGTTACCATAGCAACCAATATGGCAGGTCGAGGAACGGATATTATGCTTGGCGGTAATGCAGAATTCCTTGCAAAAAAAGAAATGGAAAAACTTGGCTACTCTCCGGAACTCATTTTGGAATCAACAGGTTTTTCAGAAACTGATGATGCAGAAATTCTTGACGCAAGAGAAAAATATAAAGAGCTTAATGAAAAATACAAAAACGAAATCCTTTCCGAAAGACAGGAAGTGATTGATGCAGGCGGCCTTTTCATAATCGGTACAGAACGTCATGAATCACGACGTATTGACAATCAGTTGAGAGGACGTTCCGGACGTCAGGGTGACGTTGGAGAATCAAGATTCTATCTTTCATTAGATGATGATCTTCTTCGAAAATTCGGTTCAGACCGTCTCCGTTCAATGGTAAACGCTCTCGGTCTTCCCGACAATGAGGCAATAGAGGCATCAATGCTCACATCTGCCATTGAAAGAGCACAGCGTACAGTTGAAGGCAACAACTTCAAATCAAGAAAGCATGTTCTTGAATATGACGACGTAATGAACGTTCAGAGAAAAGTTATATATGCCGAAAGAAACAAGGTTCTGGATGGCGGAGACTTCAAGCAGAGTTTTGTTAACAGAATCGAAGAATTTATCAACCTTTCTGTTGACCAGTATATAGCAGGGGAGGAATATCCTGAAAACTGGAACATCACAGGACTCATTGAATTTATGGAACAATTCTTCCTTCCAAAAGATTCTCTTTCCTACACAAAAGAGCAGATTGAAGATTTAAGAAGAGTTGACCTTGTTGGTGACCTGACAGACATTGCAATGGAAAAGTATGCTCAAAAAGAGGAAGAATTCGGTTCTGATGCCTTAAGAGAAATTGAAAGAATCATACTTCTTCGTGCAGTCGATTCAAAATGGATGGATCATATTGACGATATGGAAAGACTTCGTCAGGGAATAGGTCTCAGAGCATATGCTCAGAGAGATCCCATCATTGAATATAAAGAAGAAGGATATATTATGTATGAGGCTATGCTCCAGGCAATAACCGAAGATATAATAAGACTTCTTTTCCACGTGAGAGCAGAAAAACGCATAGAGCGTGAGCAGGTTGCAAAACCTACAACTGCATCAGGCGGCGGAAGTGACGGAACTTTGGAGAAAAAACCCGTTGTAAGAAAAGAGGCAAAGGTCGGTAGAAATGACCCCTGTCCTTGCGGTTCAGGACTCAAATATAAAAAATGTTGCGGTAAATAATAGCAATTTAAAAAATAAAAACATAAAAAGAGGTGACTTATATTGTTACAGTATGATGAATACAAAATTCAACTCCAGAACATGGAAGACAGTATAAATGATTTGAGGGATTCACTTTGACATCGCTACAGCGATAAAAAAGATAGAAGAACTTGAAAACATGGCGGCAGAGCCGGGCTTCTGGGATGATCCCGAGGCAAGTCAGAAGGTTCTTCAAAAGACAAAGGCTCTCAAAAACAAAGTTGAAAAATATGAAAAACTCCGTACACTTTTTGATGATACTCTTGTTCTGATTGACATGGCAAATATGGAAGAAGATGAATCTTTCCTTCCTGAAATCACAGATTCAGTCAAAGAAATCGTTGAAAAGACAGAGGAAATGACACTTGAAACTCTTCTTTCGGGTGAATATGACAAGAATAATGCAATTTTGACACTTCACCCCGGAGCAGGTGGAACAGAGGCTCAGGACTGGGCAGATATGCTTCTCAGAATGTATACACGTTGGGCAGAAAGACGTAATTTCACAGTTGAAACAATGGACTATCTTCCCGGTGATGAAGCAGGTGTTAAAAGCGTAACTCTTCTCATTTCCGGCGAAAATGCCTATGGGTATCTCAAATGTGAAAAAGGTGTACATCGACTTGTTCGTATTTCTCCCTTTGATTCATCAGGAAGAAGACACACATCTTTCTGTTCTGCAGAAGTTATGCCCGAAATTGATGATGATGTGGATATTGAAATCAATGCTGATGAACTCAGAGTAGACACCTACAGAGCAAGTGGTGCAGGCGGTCAGCATGTTAACAAAACTTCATCTGCTATTCGTATAACACATATTCCAACAGGAATTGTTGTTGCATGTCAGAACGAGCGTTCACAGCACAAAAACAGAGATTATGCAATGAAAATGCTCAAAGCAAAACTTGTTGAGCTGAAAGAAAAAGAAAATCAGGCAAAACTCGATGATATCAAGGGTGAACAAAAAGATATTGCATGGGGAAGTCAGATTCGTTCCTATGTTTTCCATCCCTATAACCTTGCAAAAGACCATCGTACAAATTATGAAATGGGTAATATCGGTGCAGTTATGGATGGTGATTTAGACGGCTTTATCAATGCATATCTCAAAAAGATGAGCCTTGGAACTTTGGGAGAAGAATAATAAAAATTATGATAGATTCAAATTGACAGATTTTTTGAAAATGTCATAATCAGGTGATTTTTATGAAAATATCAGACTTACTAAAAAATGAGAAACTTTCTCTTTCATTTGAAGTTTTTCCGCCTAAAACCGAAATGAGTTTTGATTCTGTAAAAACTGCAACAGAAGAGATTGCAAAACTCAAGCCTTCATTTATGAGCGTTACATATGGTGCGGGCGGGGGTACAAGTAAATACACTCTCGAAATTGCAAAAAACATCAAACAACTCTATAACGTTCCCACTTTGGCACATCTCACATGTGTTTCTTCAACAAAGGAAACGGTTCGTCAGAGAATAGAAGACATAAAAGATGCCGGTATTGAAAACATAATGGCACTAAGAGGGGATATACCCGAAAGTCTACAAAATGATGACAGAAGCGGATGGGACTATCGCTATGCCATAGACCTCATTCATGAACTGAAACGTGCAAATGAAAATTTTTGCATAGGCTGTGCTTGTTATCCCGAAATTCACCCTGAAAGTGATAATCAGAAAGAAGATATCAGACGTCTGAAAGAAAAGGTTGATGCAGGTTGTGACTTCATTACCACCCAGATGTTTTTTGATAATAATCTTCTCTACAATTTTCTCTACAAAATCCGTGAAGCAGGCATAACAGTTCCCGTAATTCCGGGAATTATGCCAATCACCAATGCAAATCAGGTTGGAAGAGCCGTCAAACTTTCAGGCTCTTTTATGCCACAAAGATTCAAAAGCCTTGTTGATAAGTTTGGTTCACATCCTGATGCAATGAAACAGGCAGGAATTGCCTATGCAACAGATCAGATTATTGATCTTTATGCCAATAATATCACAAATGTTCATGTGTATTCAATGAATAAACCTGATGTTGCACAAATGATTCAGTCCAATCTGTCGGATATATTAGGTAAATAAAAATAAAACCATCGCTTGTGATATAAAAATATCATGGCGGTGGTTTTGTTATGCTTATAAAGAGATATCATGTGACAGTTTTTGAAAAATGGTAATAATGTTTGAGAAAAAAGTACAGTTATTAACAAAACTGTACTTTTTTGTTTTTTGAGTTGATAATATGTTAAAACATGGCTAAAATCAGCACTTTCACTGATAAAAAAGTGACCAAAATGAGTGCATAAATTTCGCAGAGTATTTAATTAAACGAAATACTCTATTTTTAGTGTTGATTTCAATAGTTGTAAAATGACTGACTAAATTGCTGACGGCGATAAACATGTGTATGAGTATAGTTTCTCCATATTCATTTTTTTGATTTCCATGCTGGAATGAACATACCTGTTTAATGTTATATTTACACTTGAATGCCCCAATATTTCGCTAAGACTTTTTGCATCAACACCGGCTTCAATACAGTCGCTGGCAAAAGTGTGCCTTATCATATGGAAAGTAACGTTTTCAATGTTACAGATAGATGCAATTTTATTAAATTTATTTTCTAGGGTTCTTGGTTCTATAAACCTGGAAACTTCTCCTGTCAGCAAATATGCGTCTCTTCTATATAAATCGTTTTTTATAATTAGATCAATAATAAACTGAGGAACAGGAATTTCACGAATGGAAGATTCGCTTTTGGGAGATGAAATTAAAACATCTGTTTTGTTTTTATCTCCTTTGAAATTCTGTATACGCTGCATAGTTTTATCTATGTTGATAGTGTTTGTTTCAAAAGATATATCACTAAATTTAAGAACACATAATTCACCAATACGGACACCAGTATAAAAAGAAATTAAAATCCCAATATTCACATAATCAATGTTATTTGTTAGGAAATCTTTTATTTTCCCAGATTGAACAGTCGTTAACCCCTTAACAGAGAGTTTATTGGATTTTATAGATACGCTGTCAAAATCACAGCTGCAGAGTACATCAAATTTCTTTGCAAATTTTATGATGAGTTTTATGACTGACAACAGATCCTTTACCGTCTTAGGTGATAGAGCGTCATTCTGCAACTTGTTATGACAAAAAGTGTTTATGACCTTTGTCTCAAGTTGATGCAGTTGATAATTCCCTAGTTCGGGCAGAATGTGTTTTACGACACTGTTTCTATATTTTACATAAGTGGAAGGTTTACAGTTGTTTCTAACTGTTTCTAACCACTGCAGAGCAAATTCGGACAAAGTGCTTTTAGAATTTTCTGATATAAAGTAAATTTTG
>JAZONV010000011.1:0-47202 GCA_045654685.1 Clostridia bacterium
CCTTTTACGAAAAGTCCACTTTCGGGATCTGTTGTACTTTGGGTGATTTTCTTTGTTTTCTCTGCTTTCCTGCGATTTTTTAGTTTTTTTTTAGATGTGTTGTCTTTTTTCCTTCCGCCTGTTTTCGGTGTGTCATCATCGTCGAAAGGTTTCTTTCCGTGTTGCTCTCTATCGTTATTAATTTCTTTCAAAAGTTCATCTGCATATCTTTTAGCTGCGACAGGAACTTCTATTTCAATTTTCTTTTTAGTATTGGCATTTGCCTTTATGTGAGTTCCATCTATGAACACTGCTTTCGGTTTTAAATATCCGGCTTTTGCAGCTTCACTTAATATCCATGCAAATATTTTATCTATTGTATCTGCATTAAAACGATGACGAAAATTGTAGCTGATTGTGGAGAAATGCGGTGTTTCATCAGTTAATCCATAACCTAAAAACCAACGATATGCAATATTCAAAGATACCTCGTCAGCAGTTCTACGTAAAGACGGTAACCCATACAAATGCTGAATTAACACCATTTTAAAAAGCACAACCGGGTCAATACTTGGTCTGCCGTTATCATCACAATACAATTCTTCTACAAATTCATATATTTTTGTAAAATCAACAGCTTCGCTTATTTGTCTTAGCAAATGGTCTTGTGGTACTAATTCTTCTATACTTATCATTGCAACTTGGTATCTGTTTTCGTATCCTTTTTGCATCATCTTTCATCACCCAAGGATATTATACCATAAAACGAAGAAAAAGCCCAGACTTTTCTGGACTTTTTCGACAGTCTGACATCCTATAGGATGTTTTTTCTATTTTCATAAATTTATTTTCTTTTACTTACTGACCCATTACCGCTTTGTCTATTTCCTGAAGAATCTTATCCTTTTCTTCAACAGTCTGTGCATTGGCAAGCTGATCCTGCAAAGCTTCTATAGTTTCCTCTTTTGAAGATGTCTGGGAAGTTGTTTCAGATGTCTTTGTATCTGTTGTACTTGATTCGTCAGAATTTGAAGGGTTTGTCTCGCTTTCACCTTCTGTTTCTTCCGTTGTCTGACCAATAACTACAATTTCTTCCTCTTCATCAAGAACTTTTACCTCAATTGAATTTTCAGTTGCATATTTATATGCGAAACTATCTTTGTTACATGCAATTATAAGGTTATGACAACCAAAGAACGCATCCTCACCAATTTCAGTTACCGAATCGGGAATTGTTATTTCGCCAAGTCTGTCACATCCGCTGAATGCTCCGTCACCTATACGAACAACCTCTTTTCCAAGAGATATCTTTTCAAGCGATTCACAATTTGTGAATGCATGATTACCAATAGTTTTAAGGCTACTTGTGCTGCTCTTTATAGCAACTTCCTCAAGATATGAGCAACCATAGAAAGCACCTTCACCAATAACCGCAACAGAATCAGCAAGAGTTACCTGTTCAAGATTTGTCAGGTCATCAAAAGAGTAGGAACCTATATTTGTAACTTCACTTCCTACTGTGAGATATACAACCTCTGTCGAATGTTCGCTCCAGGGTTTGTCCTCTTCGTTTCCATCAAATCCGTCCATTATTATGGTCTGATCCAAAATAGTCAGGGTATTTGAGTGGAATCTGAAACCAACCTCATTTGAAGCATCTGAACTGATAACCTTTTCTTTTTTAGCTTTTTTTGTAGTACTGGTTTTAGTTGTTCTGACAAAGCTTGTTACCAGATTATTCACAAGATATATGACAACGAACGCTCCAACAATTATGAGTGCTACAATCCCTACCATAGCACCTTTTTTGCTTTTTTGTTTGCGACGTTCTTCTACTCTTTGAGCCCTTCTCTCCTCAAGAGAGCGTCTCAGGGTTTCTGACTGAATTTCGTATTCCTTTTCTTTTTCCGCCCTTTGAATATCCTCAGGTGTTTGCTCCCCTTCTTCTTTGACGGATCCGAGAATCATTGCTTTTTCCTTTTCAAAATCCTTACTTGTTGCAATTTTTACCGTTTCGCCTGAAAGAGCCGCACTTTGTTCTTCCATTCTTTTCTTTGTTGAACTTACCGGATAATCACAATAAGGACACACAATTTCTGTTTCCGAAATTTCATTCTCGCAATTATAACATTTGATAATCTGCATAACCCATACCCTTCTTTTCTTTAGAATTAATTATAGATTTTTAAATTTATTTCTTTGTTTATCGGTGATCAAATATATAACCAAGAAAACAACCATCATGGTGGTTACAAAAAACACTACTCTGCCATCTTTAGAGTCAATGTAAATTGTTTGTTCACTTGCCTTTTCAGTTTGCGTATTCTGTCTCATTACAACCTTTGTATGAGTATAGTCTACTTTATAGTCATAGACAACTTCATTGACAAGGGTTTCCATTGTCTGTATTTCCCTGATTGTAAACTCTTTAGGGGATGACATAAAATATGTCCACTCCATACCTGCATATATCGTATGGAATTCGTAAACACATACACCCCCGGTCTTATAAGAACTTACAATATAGGATGTGGGCACATTACCTGTGGGGTCAAGCCACTCCATCTCTATACTTCTGTCATTGACGCCGCTTTCATTGAGTGATTTTCTGTATTCTTTAATTATTTGTTTACGATCATCTTCTTCAGATGCAAGATTATAGTCATACATATATATGTCATATTTCTCATCATCGTGTTTTTTTTGTTCCTTGGAAATATCAACACATTTTATATAAATGTTCCTGTCGTCAGAATCTGACGCGTAAAAATACACATTTCCGGGTATCATTATCTTTTCTACCCAATCATCGTAGGTGTGATTGAATTTCTTCAGCATCCTTGAAAAGGCGCTGTCACAACTATCCAAAGTACACACACCATATCCATCCGGAATATTGATATTTTTTAGCTTGATTCGGTCGACTTCATAATTACGTGCATATGCATTAACAGAACACAATGTGAAGATTATCAGAAACATAATGAGCATTATTTTAGTTAGACGCATCTGATTCACCTCAAAAATTATTCAGCCTGATAAAAACTCGACGTAATTCCGTCTCCGCAGTTAAGATATGTAACATTCCCTTCTTTGGTGGTTACAATTATAAAAAGTCCGTCTGCAATATAATTGCCTATCTCAGTATTGGCACCATCAATTACAGAATATACCTTTCCATCTTTAGCAAATCCGTATAATGTTCCATCTGAGGCTGTTACTTCTGCTTCAAAATCTTCTCCAACAGGAACTTCACCTGTCAGAAAATTATCATCATAGAAAAAAATATATTTTCTTTCTATGAATCTCCCCTCATATGCGGAATCTTTGCCTTCAAATACCAGCTCATTTCCACTTATGCTCCAATTCCCTGAACTTATTTTGCCGAAATCATACAGTTCATAATCCCCATCTGATTCCATCAGCAAATATCCTTCACCGGGACTGTTTGAAAGAACAAATTTTCCTTCTATATTCCCGGCGTTTTTCATTTTGTCACCCAACATCATTGTCATGACAAGAGCACACACAACAACAAACGCCAAAGGTAAGATCACTCTGTATAACATGTTGTGATTGCGAGATGTTTTCTTTTCTGAAGGAGCAGTATTCCCTGCTTGCGTATTATTATATTTATCCATTCTGTACCTCCGAACATTATTCCTGCTTTTCATAAAATACAGGTGCTATACCGCTATCAGTTTCGGAATTTTCTATATCATAATCAAACATTAAAAATCTTGATGTGGCACTATTGAGAGTTATATCCATGTATCCGTCTAAAACCTCATAATCTCCCGAAAAAGCATATTTAAGTCCTTTATTTTCGGATGCACTGTTTGTGTCAATGAATTCAGCATTAGCTTTTCCGTCTGACTTTATGTTAATTGTCATAGTTCCGGTGTCAAATGCAGAAACAAAAGTGGAATCGAATTTTTCAGCAGCAACAACATTTCCGAAATATACTGTTTTCCATTCTATTAAAGCATTATTCCACACTGCATATAAGGTGGGTTCTTCATCATCCGGGAAAAGAACAGCAACAAGTTCCACGCCTTCACTTTTCTCATTTGCTGATTTTTGAGATTTCCACCATCCGGACACGGTAGAACCATCTATAACACGAGCCGTCATGGTTCCGTCAGGAAGAAGCTGCATTGCAGAATATGCCTTTGTGGGGTCAGCTGTATCCACTTCACCTTTTAACATGTAGTTTCCGGGAATATCATGACTTATGGTTTCCCTTAATTTTTCGGATTCGTCTTTAACATCGTCCACATATTCAGAAAATGATTTATTGATTTCCTGTATTACTTTTTCTTCATTACGGGTTTTTCTGAAATAATCTACAATAAACACAGAAGCAATCGTCACAACAACCAATGCAGATATTAAAACTATTAAAATTTCCTTCTTTTTTCTGGTAATATTCTTGTTTGTTTGTCCTTCTGACATTTTAAGTCTCCTTCTACCAATCGGCTTATACCATAATACTACACATATATTTTATCACAGAAGTTCTTTATTTGCAAGAGGAAATTGTTACGTAAAATAACCTTTACTGCAAAAAAACTAATTGAAATAATTGTATGTCATTAAAGATATTTGTCTTATGTCATTTATGCCGGTACGTGCATAATTGCTGATTACGCATATTATATAGTCACAATTGGGAGAATATACTATACCAACATCACTTTCCACCACAGATGTTTCACCGGTTTTATTGGCACACACAATATTTTTCGGTAAAAGATATG
The DNA here is from genome assembly GCA_045654685.1 of Clostridia bacterium. Classification (GTDB taxonomy): domain Bacteria; phylum Bacillota; class Clostridia; order UMGS1810; family UMGS1810; genus RGIG1828. The sequence goes on from JAZONV010000011.1 coordinate 4,740, forward strand.
GAATTTTGGAGCGACGTTTCTGATTCTTCAGCATTGAAAGCATCTCCTCGCTGTACTCCGGGGAAACAAGGGTGTGATTATATATTTTTTCAAGCAACAAACCACAATCATAGGGAGAAACAACATTTCTTCCATATGAGACATAATCACCGCATCCGCTGAAAAGAGATCTGTGCTTTGTATTAATGCATCCTATACTTTCATTATGTTCATTTTCTCCATTAAATCCTGCCAGATAGTTACCTGCTCCCATTGTCTTTACAAGAAAATTCGAAGAATAATTATCACTTACCGTTATCATAGAATTCAAATGTTTTTGAACCAAATCGTTTTTAATCACATCACCGCTGTTTATTTTGTTATATATTCCTGCCATTACGAAAAGTTTTATAATACTGGCACTTGAATATTGGTTGTCGTTCAAAACCATATATTCTCCGGTTTTTAAGTTTTTCACATAAACCCCAAAACTACCGGTTCTTCCGTTTACATATTGCTTTATCCGTGCCATAAGCGGTTCCATACCATAAGAGTATTCAGATATAAACCATCCTTCTCTTCGGTACATTTCTGTTTCAGACTCTATAACATACCTGCACTCTGTCCCTTTTTTCATAAGTGCTACAGGTTCTGTATACCATCCCACATTCATCCATTCCTGAACATCGGATGAGTATGCCACCTCACTTCTTCCGTCGGGGGCATACATCATTGTGACGGGTTCTTTGTACCATCCGACACTTTCCCACGCCTGAATATCAGATGTGTATGCCACCTCACTCCTTCCGTCGGGGGCATACATCATTGTGACGGGTTCTTTGTACCATCCAACACTTTCCCACGCCTGAATATCGGATACAGTTACCGACTCACATGTTCCGTGAGGGGCGTACAACATTGTGACGGGTTCTTTGTACCATCCAACATTTATCCACTCCTGAATATCGGATATATATGCCACCTCACTCCTTCCGTCGGGAGCATACATTATTGTGACGGGTTCTTTGTACCATCCGACACTTTCCCACGCCTGAATATCGGATACATTTATCGACTCACATCTTCCGTCGGGGGCATACATTAAAACAACATCTTCATCTTTCGGCGGCAAAACATTTCCATTGTGCGCAAATGATGTAAGCGAAACATGCAACACTATAAGACATACGAATATAATAATATTCTTTTTCATTATAACCAACTGTTATACATCTCCCATCAGTGCCCGTCAATAATGGACTTTATAAATTAAGTTCTTTACTCTCCGAAATCAATTTTTTATATGTAATTGCAAAAACAACACAAAGTGCACCGGTTGTTATTATCCAGGACAAAGGATATATTGCGTATACAACTTTCAAATCCGGATACATTTTAAATGCTGTCATAATCCACAACAGTCTTAAAACACACACACCAAAAACAGAAACTATCATAGAACTGAAAGATTTGCCCATGCCTTTCAGACATCCGCTTGAAACCGTCATTGCAGTAGCAAGAAAATGTCCGGAGAAAACCCACACAAGTCTTTCGCAACCTATGCGTATCGCTTCAGGATTATCGGTTATGAAAAATCCCACAAGCATATGTCTCAAAGGAATTACCGTCAGCGACAGTATCATTGTTGTTGCCATACCCAGAAGATTTGACTGATAAAAAACTGTTTTGAGTCTTTTATATTTTTTTGCACCTGTGTTCTGACCTGCAAAAGTCATTCCGGCACCTGCAAAACCTTCGGCTACATATCCTCCGTAAATTTCAAGGGTAAGTGATGCACCATTACCTGCAACTGCCGCACTTCCGAAAAAGTTGATGGAAGATTGCATGACAACATTTGAAAGGCTGAACATTGCACTCTGGATTCCGGCAGGAATTCCCAAAATCATTATTTTTTTGAAATTTTCTATGTTTATCCGAATTCGATTCGGTGATATTCGGCAACAATTATCACTCTTTATGAGAGTGTACAACACAAACAAAGATGCAATAATGTTTGATATTACAGTAGCAATTGCCACACCATCCGTATCCATACCAAAGCCCATTACAAAAATAAGATTGAAAATAACATTTGCAACTCCACCGATTGCAAGATATATAAGAGGCCGTTTGGTATCTCCCATTGTGCGCAGAATTCCGCTTCCGAAGTTGTAGAGCAACACAAAAGGAGCACCGCAAAAGTATATCTTCATATATTTTGAGGCATATTCAAGATTTTCCTTTGGAGTACCCATAAGTTCAAGAATCGGCTTTGAAATAAAAAAGCCGATAATTCCGACAACAACGCCGCTGTATATTGCAGTTGCAACAGCAGTATGGGCAAGGGATGATGCTTCATTTTCATTTTTTGCACCAAGAGCCTGGGCAATGGCAACAGATGCTCCGACAGAAAGCCCGATAAAAAGACAAATTATAAGGTTTATGAGAGAATTGGTGGCCGTAACTCCGCCCAAAGCATCAGCACCTGCGTATCTTCCCACAACCACATTGTCTGCAGTATTAAATGCTTGCTGCAAAATACCCGATAAAATAACGGGGATTCCAAAAAAAATCATTTTTTTGAGCATTGGTCCCCTTGTTACATCAAGGATTTCTCTTTCTTTGTTTTTCCCAAAAAACATTATATCGCCTCACCATGTAATAGTACATTTTTATTATAGTTTATTATAGCATCCGGACAATAAAAAGTCCACATCATATTTAACAAATTTTATGTGGACAAAAAGAATTTCTTGTGGTATAATATATTTGAAATAAAATTGTGCTATTCTACATAAATAAAGGAGATGTTTATATGAAAAAACTTGTATGTTTGATTCTGGTCCTGATTCTTTCTTTGGGAACATCATCTGTGTTCGCTTCAAATGACATTACCTTAAGGCTTGACGGAAATGTGCTTGAATGCCCGGTTCCGCCAATGATTGTAAATGATCGTACAATGGTTCCGTTCAGAGTGATCTTTGAAGCTCTCGGAATTGATGTTGAATGGAGCGATGCCCTGAAAAAAGTTTATGCAATCGGTGGAGAAAAAACTATCATTCTCACCATAGGTTCCGATAAGATGCTCATAAACGCTGACATACATACTCTTGATGCACCTCCATTTATATCTGATGGTCACACACTTGTTCCTGCAAGAGCGATTTGCGAGGCTCTTGATTGTGTTGTGGGATGGGACGGAGATAACAGAGAAGTTGTTATAAGAACAAAAGGATATGTTCCGCCCGTGGAACCCGAAACACCCGAAACTCCCGAAGCACCTGAAATACCCGAAGCACCCGAAATACCTGTAACACCTGAAATACCTGTAACACCTGAAACTCCCGAAACTCCCGAAGCAAGTGAGCCCCAGTACACTCCGGTTATTGGCGGCGATCCCGCTTATATCAATAAAAACAACAACAGCTTCCCTCTGGAAGTTGTAGAACTCATAAACCAAGAAAGACTTGCCAACGATCTTGCTCCTTTGACAATTGATAATAATGTGGCAAATGTTGCTTTGGAACACAGCAAGGATATGGCAAAATATGATTATATTGACCACACTTCCCCATCCGGACTTTCTCCCTTTGACAGATTGGACATGGCAGGCATATACTATATTACAGCTGCCGAAAATATCGGTTCCGGATTTAATACTGCTGAAGATGTTGTAAAAAGCTGGCTTAACTCTGAATCACACAGAGACTCCATACTAAATTTTGAATTTACTCACATTGGCGTAGGATATTATTTCGGAGGTCCAAACGGAACATATTGGACACTTATGCTTATTTCAAGATAAATTCAAAACCCTCCAAGGAATGTAAATTGATTTGCAAAAATTAATTTATATTCCTTGTTTTTTTGCACACAATAAATATGGGCATTGTCTCGATTGAGACAATGCCCTTTTTTTGATTTATTATGTTTTCCCACACCCATTCAAGGATAAGTGGAACATTCACCATTTGCAATATTTATACTTTTGAAATCGGGACATTTTGAGCCCACAACTTTTAAATTTAATACGATCCGTTTCTGCCTCTTCCGCTACCTCTTTTTGATTCCATATTTCGTTTGATGTCATGCATCTTTTCATCACTTGCCTGCTTAAACTTATTGAGTTTATCTTCAAAGGACAAATCAGAATCAGAATTTGAAAACCAGCTGAATTCTTCAGGCTGCGAATGAAAATCCGTCTCCGGAAGTCTGGGAGTACGAGGTTTTTTTTCAAATCTTGGTTTGGGAGCCGGTTCAGCCTCGCCTCTTTCCTGCATTACCTGCTTGATGGAAAGCCCAATTTTACCTTTTTTGTCTGCAGGGAGAACCTTTACATCAACTGTGTCTCCGACTTTAACATGGTCATTTATATCTTTTACATAAGAAGTGGAAATTTCAGAAATATGTACAAGCCCGGTTACGCCGTCGCCCAAGTCAACAAATGCTCCGAAATTTGTAATTCCCGTTATCTTTCCTGTAAGTATTTTCCCTTCCTCTACCTGCATTGTAAAATACAGCCTCCTCGTTTATTTATCATTGGTATTGATATATACCTTGTCTCCGGGTTCAACAAGTCCCAGAGTTTTCTTTGCGATTTTTTTGTAATTTTCATCGCTGTGCATATTGATTTTCTCTTCCTGCAACCTTTTGCTTTCTTTGGATGCCTCGGCAATCTGTTTATTTACGACTTCAATCTGTGAGTTATACTCCCCGATTTGTCTGAATACACCAAAAAAAGCGGTGAAAACAAAATATACCACTCCTACTATCAAAAGACTCTTGCCAATATTAAATTTTTTCTTATTGGTTTTTTTCATCTTTTTTCCCTCTGAAAGCGTAATAATTACAAAAAACAATATACACTATATCATTATATACTATTTTTTTCAAGTTGTAAAGAATTTTTAACAAAAAAATTTAACTTTTTTATTTATCTTCGCATTTTTCACATCTTTTTTTCATGTTTCTCGTCTTCTGAAGGTTTTTGTGCAAAAATCCATAAAATTTCTTCTTTACAAAATCATATTTACTTGTCAGCTTTTTTATTATTATCAATATTTTATCTCTGAAAAAAACATATATTTTCTTTAGTGAATTCATGAAAGTTATGTTGCATTTCATAATCCACGGACTTACGCTGAAATAATACATTACAGCACCCAATATAGCCCCTGCAAACTCAAACCATCTCACGTCTCCGTCATTTCCTTTGTTTATCACATGTGTAAACATGAGAAAAATCAAAGTGCATGTTATAATATCCTGAATTGCAACCATGAGCTTCCCAAAGGTAAAACATCTTCGGCATGCTCTGAAAACATCCAATATTATACCTGACAGAAAACCGCAGATCAAAGACATTGCAAAAACCTTAATATCATGAATTGAATCAACCGTCATTGTCCACATGTTACTTGAATATCTTTGCTAAAAATGAGCCGCTGCTTTTTTTGGGTTCTGAATACTCCAGAACAACAATCCTACCGTTGACAGTTATTTCTCCCGAATCAAGATTGAGTTTGGAAAGGTTCATTCCCTCTCCTTTTATGATAAGAATACCTTTTGATGTGTGCAAAACAACTTCGGATTCGTTATAGCTCTCTGCGTTCTCAACTCCTGATATGCTTATCTTTGAACGGTTTTCCATAATAATATTGTGGGGCAAATCCGCTCTGACATTTCTTATTATCTTTTTTTCGTCCATATTATCTCCTCCATATAAAAGTATTAGTAATATATATGAGGATTATGGACAAATTATACACAATTATTAAAGAGGCTTATACATCTCTTTTGCTTCATCTTTTAAAACATGCTCTGCAACAGAAAGAATTTCAGCCCTAAGAACTCTTTCGCCGAATGTCACTTCGATTATGTCTCCGATCTTTACATTCTGTCCGGCTTTTGCAACCTTTCCGTTTACCGTAACTTTTCCCTGGTCACAAGCCTCCTGGGCAACTGTACGTCTTTTTATTATTCTCGAAACTTTCAGGTATTTATCTATTCTCATATTAATCCTCCGTTACAATATCAGAGGCTGACCTTTGTCATGCTATCTGATGATTTTTATTTTTTTACAAATCTTAACAAGTTTATCCGCTTTGGGTAAAAGCTCAATATCTTCTTCATTTATTCCCTTCATGACAACAAGAGCCAAAAGATATACAAATGCGCCCACAGCTATTGGCAATGCGGCAGACAGTAACCTTCCCATTCCCGATGTAATCGGATTTATAACAATTATAACCAATCCCATTATAAGAGCCGAAATCAAAGGCTTGAACACAAGTTCGCCAAAGGGAAATCTTATTTTCATATGGCGTTTCATATCTTTTATGTTAAGGGCAAGTATTACAATGTAGCAAACTGTTGTTCCAATGGGTGCTCCTTTTATGTTGACTTGGGGATGAGATACCAGAAAATAATTTATGATAACTTTCAAAGCTCCACCAATCAGCATATTTTTTACAGGGACACCGGCGTTTCCGGTTGCCTGAAGAATGGCATTGGTAACAAGAACCAAAGACACAAAAACAATTCCAACAGAAAGAACCTCCAAGGTTTCGGTGGCATGTGTTCTGCCATAAACAAGATTGAGAATTGGTTGCGCCAAAAGACTCATGCCAACTGCACATGGCAAGGAGAAAAGCACGGTTATTTTCATGCTTTTGCAAGTTGTGTGAGATGCGCCGAGAGAATTTCCGGATGCAAACGCCGATGCGATTGCAGGCACAATACTGATTGTTATGGAATTAATCAAAGTTGGCGGAAGATTGAAAAGCGGAAAAGCGAATCCGGAATAGGACCCCCAGAGTTTATTTGCTTCCACCTCGGTGAATCCGCCTGCCTGAAGTCTCCTCATTATCATTGCCATATCAATCAGGCTTGTGAGAGAAAACACCGATGCTCCGATAGTTATGGGTATTGCAATTCTTATGAGTCTTTTCAAAAGAGTACCATCAGATTCGGAAACCCCGATTTCTTCTTCGGAAAATTGTCCTTTTCTTTTGCTTTTAACATATATAATCACAAGTGCCAGACATCCGAGAGCTGCCCCGAAGGAAACACCGAAAACTGCCCCGGCTGAAGAAAATTCTATTCCCAGACCAAGCCACTCTTTTATGGCATATGCGGCAAAAAAACCTACTGCAAGTTTACCGATTGCCTCTGCCACTTCTGACACAGCTGTAGGAAGCATATTCTGATGTCCCTGAAAATATCCTCTGTACGCACTCATAAATGACACGAAAAGCATTGCCGGAGCTATGGCTTTTATTCCGGGTGCCGCCTGGGAATTCTTCAAAAGAACTCTCGCAAAAAATTCCGCACCAAAATAGAGGGTCAGGAACCCTATTGTTCCTATTACGCAAAGAAGTTTAAAACTTATGGATAAAATCCTCTTTACTTCATAGTTTCTTCCCTTTGCACGACTTTCCGAAACCATCTTTGAAATGGCTACGGGAATTCCGGCTGTTGCAATTATGAACATCCATGTGTACATCTGATATGAAGTGGAAAAATATCCCATTCCCTCTTCACCCAATACATATGTAAGAGGAATTTTAAATACCGCTCCAATCACTTTGACAAGAGCATTAGCTATTAAAAGAATTATGGCACCATGCATAAAACTTGTGCTATTTTCTCGGTTTTGTGCCAATTAAATCCACACCTTTCATCGGTTATAATCACATATAACAAGTTATATTCTTTATATTATAACATATTATTTTAAAAAAAGAAATATATTTTAAATTAAAAATTTCAAAAAGGAGACAGAATGAGGAAAAAACTCTTTTTCACTAATGTTGTGCAGATGGCGGCAAGTTTTCTCATTTTTAATATGTCCGGACTTTTGTATAATATTTATATATCACGAAAAATAGGAAGCATGGGAGTCGGAATATTTCATCTTATCATGAATGTATATTCCATAGGAATCAGTTTTTCGGTATCGGGAATGAGTCTCACATGCACAAGACTGCTTTCGGAAGTCCCCTTAAATCAAGGATATGCCCGAGCTGTACATATTATTAAAAAATGTTTGTCTGTTTGTATGATAACAGCTTTTATATCTTCTGCGGTGATGTTCTTTTCTGCAGAATATGTTTCCGAAACTCTCTTAGGAAACAAAAATTGTGCTTTGGGAATCAGAATTTTATCTCCTGTGCTTTTATGTGTGGCAATATCAGGGGTTATCGGAGGATACTTTACTGCTTTTGCAAAAGTGAAAGAGTGTATTTTTTCGCAATTTCTTTCAGAGGCCGTTTCATGGGGGATTACCCTTTTGCTTACAGACCGTTTTCCTCCGGAAAAAATGTTTGTTTCTGTTATAATAGCCTCTGCCATATCAAGTGTTGTCAGAGTTTTGTCGGACATAGTGATGTTTACGCTTTCAATAAGAAATCATATTCAGAAAAAGGGAGATACAAAAACAAAAGATGTAATAAGGCTATGCTCCCCTCTTGCCCTCGGGTCATATCTTCGAACGGGACTTTCCGGGCTTGAAAACTTCCTCATACCAAAAAGGCTTTCTGTCGGCGGCGATGCATCATCAATTGAAACCTATGGCAAAATCAAAGGTATGAGCATGGGAATTATTATGTTTCCGTCGGTCTTCATAAGTGCTTTTTCGTCTCTTTTGATTCCTGAAATTGCAAGAAGGCATTTTGGCGGAGAGAAAAAATCTCTTGCGTATATCTCCTCTCTTTCAATGGAATATACTTTGAAATTCGGAGTTTTAATTTCTGTCATCCTATATTTTTGGGGAGATGACATTTCATCTTTCTTCTATCCCGGCAAAAATGTGGGAGAATATATAAGATTGCTTTCTTTTCTTCCCATATTTCTCTTTACCGATTCTGTGTGCGACTCAATTTTGAAAGGTCTTGACGAACAAGTATTCTCTCTTAAACTCAATGCGATTGACTCATGTTTCAGAAATATTTCAATCTTCTTTTTACTGCCTGTTCTTAAAGAAAAAGGATATATTATGATTTTATACATAAGCGAAATTTTTAATCTGACTTTCAGTTTTATGAGAATGAAAAAAAGAACAGCCATGAGTTTTCCATTTGGAAAGGCTGTTCTTATTCCCGTATTTTCTCTGTTTTTGGGAATGATAATTATTTCGCATATAAATCCCATCCCCTCAATTTTTAAAATTCTGTTTTTTTCGTGCATCTATGTGGCAGTAACCGAATTTTTGAGTGCAACTGTCAATTCACGATAATCCGTGGCTGAATCTGATGACCTTCCAGAGCATTTTTTAATGTTTTTTCAATGAGTGTCATATCTGCCACAAGGGAATCCGGCTTCCCAACGGGGTCATCCTGACGGAAAGGAACAAAATATATGTTTCTTCTGACAAGAAGAGAACCAATATTTTTGGCACTCCCTCCCAGGCCGTCGTTTGTGGAAATTGCAATAATTACGGGTTTGTTATTTCTGAGAGTTGCTTTTGCAGCCATCAGAACTCCCGAATCAGTTATGGCGCCGGATAGTTTTGCAAGAGTATTTCCCGTGCATGGGGCAATTATGAGAGCATCAAGAAACGCTCCCGGTCCTATGGGCTCTGCATCTTTTATTGTGTGTATCACTTTTTTTCCTGTAAGATTTTCTGCTTTTTCTATGAAATCTTTTGCCGTACCGAATCTGGTGTCTGTGCTCCACGCAACCTCTGACATTATGGGGTAAACATCAGCTCCGAGTTCAATCAATTTCTCAAGTTCCGTCATAACTTTGGAAAAAGTGCAAAATGATCCCGTCAAAGCAAAACCTATCCTTTTTCCGACAAGTTCCATAGTTTTCCTTCCTTTCCCATTTCTTCTGAAATATTTCCAATGGTTTCAAGAATAATCTGTGCACCTGTGGAGGGGGAATATTTTCCGGGCAGTCCCGGGAGAAAAAGGTGGTTAACCCCAAGTTTTTTCACAGCAGATACATCTGCACCGCCCGGGTTTGAGGCAATATCTGCAAGAGGACATCCTTTTTTTATGCACTTGAGCTCATCTTCGGTAAATATGATATGAGGTATGGTATTGAAAATCACATCAAATGTCCCGAGAATCTCCTTCATTTTTGAAATGTTCAAGGCATTCATTCCAAGAACTTTTGCAAAAGCAATGTCTGATGAACGTCTTGCACACACGGTTACGTTTGCACCGAGAGACTTAAGAGTGAGAGAAAGAACCTTGGCACATTTCCCAAAACCCGTAACAAGCACATCTGCTCCCCATAGGGTGATGGGAATATGTTTCATTACAGCCTCAATTGCTCCCTCTGCTGTAGGGACTGCATTCAGATATGCAAAATCATCTCTTTTGGCATAGTCGTAAAAATTTATTCTGTCGGGAGGCAGATATTTATTTCCCACAACTCCCCCGAATATCAGAGCATCACTTCTTACATTCTCATAAATTTTCGCAAGATAGAAACACTCATCACAAAGAGGTGTGTTAACAGTTATCCCGTCTGTTGTATATGGTATGGGAAGTATTATTACATCCGCATCTTTCACTTCTTTCACAAATGAATACATATCATATGTGCCACCGGTGGCGTCAATGCCAAAGGCAACGACTTCACAGTTCTTTTCTTTAAGAATCCGGGAAAGATATGCGAATCTTTTATCTCCCCCTATAACCAAAACTTTATTCATAAATCTTGTTCCCTCCGGTTAATATAATATGCTCCATTGTGTTTGCGGGTGAATGGCAAAAACATTCTAAGAAAATTTACCTTGCATTATTTGTAAAAGTATGGTATAATTTGCTTTAATAATTTAACAAACGAAAGGATTTGAATTTATGAACTATGAAGTACTTGCCTTTGTACTTTACTTTGTTGCAATGCTTGCAATCGGCGTTGTGTTCTTCTTCAAAAGTAAAGGCAACGGCGAAAAAGAATATTTTTTAGGCGGCAGAGCCATGGGACCATGGGTTACAGCAATGAGTGCCCAGGCATCAGATATGAGTGCATGGCTTCTTATGGGTCTTCCCGGAAGCATTCTCGCATTCGGTCTCGGACAGGCATGGATCGGAATTGGTCTTGCAATCGGAACAATCCTTAACTGGATTATCGTTGCAAAAAGACTGAGAAAATTCTCAAAGGCATCGGGTGATGCAATCACCATGCCTCAGTATCTTACAAACAGATTTATGGCACAGAGTCCACTTCTTAAAATTATTTGTGCAGTTGTTTTCCTTGTGAGTTTTACAATTTATGTTGCTTCAGGATTTTCTGCAGGAACAAAAGTATTCACACAGCTTTTCCCGGATCTTGGTGAAAGTACTGCAATGATTATCTTTGCAGCAATTATCCTTGTATACACCTTCCTCGGTGGCTATAAGGCAGTATGCTGGACAGACTTTTTCCAGGGACTTCTGATGCTCGTTGCAGTGCTTGCAGTTCCAATTATGATTGTTTCAACCGGAAATACAGATTCTTCACTTCTGAGCGAGACAATAGTAAACGGCGAAGATAAATTCACATTTATAAACAGTTTCTTTTCTGCAAGCTGGAAGGAGATTGTTTCAGGTCTTGCATGGGGTCTTGGATATTTCGGTATGCCTCACATCCTCGTAAGATTTATGGCTATTGAAAAGCCCAGCATGATTAAGAAATCCACAATTGTTGCAACTGTATGGATTATTCTTGCACTTTCTGCTACAATCGCCATTGCTTATTTGGGAAGAATGTTTATCCTCGACGGTCAGTCATTTGCAGAATATCTTCTTACCGATCCTAAAATTCAAAATCAGGAACTTATCTTTGTTGTTCTAGCAAGAAAACTCTTCCCTGCTTTTATCGGCGGTATTCTTCTTGCGGCAATTATTGCGGCTTCCATGTCTACTGCAGACTCACAGCTTCTTGTTGCTTCATCTTCATTTACAAGCGATATCTACAAGCCCCTTATCAGAAAAAATGCTTCTGAAAAAGAACTCCTTTGGGTTGGAAGAATTGTTGTTATAATTGTTTCCGTTATTGCTTTCTTCATTGCAAGCAGCAAGGGCGATACAGCAGCTGCCATTATGGATCTTGTTTCTAATGCCTGGGCACTTTTCGGTGCGGCCTTCGGTCCTGTAATTCTTCTTTCACTTTTCTGGAAGAGATTTACATATAAAGGTGCAGTTGCAGGTATAGTGGTTGGTGCCATAGTTGACATTGTATGGCTTATGTATCTTGCATCAACCGGAATTTATGAACTTCTTCCCGGATTTATTGCCGGCGGTATTGCTGCAATAATTTTCACACTCATCGACAAAAAACCTTCACAGGAAGTTGAAGCAATTTTTGAAACTGCTACAAATCCCGCAAACGACGACTAATACATAAACTGACATTACAAATCAAAAACAACATTAAAAGGGTTAGTAAAAAATTCTTTCGAGTTTTTTACTAACCCTTTTTCTATCCTCATAGTTTCATTACACCACCACAAATACAATTGGTGATTTTCATATCCACGTATTTTTATTGTTAAATCATTTCAAACTGCATCTGTATATTTCAAAAAGACCTTTTGTGACAGATGTGCTGACATCTTCCTCTGAAAGCACCTCTATTTCCTTTTCGGAAATATTTTTAAGGATTTGTGCCGTTGCTTCACGAAGTTGACGTCTTCCTCCAATTACCACTTTTTTTGCGTCATACTTTTCAACTTCTCTAATTTCGTCCGCAAGCACAACCCCCAAAAAGAAACTATAGGTCTGAACTGAGGTGGCAGAAAAAACATTTTTCAGTATTCTCACCTTAAAAAGTGCCTTGTTTACGCCATGCTCACGGCAAAATTCATACCCTTTGAGCAAATACTCTGAATCTGTTTTGTCGCACCCAAGGTCAATTGCATCCTTAAGAATTGTTCCCTCTGATATTGCCTTTATCATCTCTCCGGTCAAAAGGGTGGAAAACCTTTCGATTTTTCCATCAGAGTTCACCTTTATAACTTTTGAATGAGAACCGGGAAGAATGTATACACAATCCTCTCCGCTTCTTATAATTCCCATAAGTTCTGTTTCTTCTCCACGCATCATATCCGCAAGTTCAGGCGTTTCACATGTGAATTTCACTCCACGTACAAACATGAAAGGAATGGGACAGATTTCCTGAAGCATAGTTCTTTTAACATTTCTGCCAAGTTCCTCAAGCCCTGCCGGAGCCATGATGTGGTCTATAGGACATATTCCGAACTCGGAGGTTATCATCCCCGATGCAAGAACATATTCCACATCTTCATATTCAACAGAAAAACTTTTCAAAAGACTGTCTATGGAGGCTTTGATTTCGTTTTTCAACCCGTCCTTATTATCAAGAGAAGAAAACGCTCCGAGACTGATCTTTATTGTGGAAAGGATTTTTTCATCCTTTGTAAGGCTTATTCTTGTGTTGGTTGTTCCGCCATCTATGGTTATGTGATATGACATAATCATTCTCCTTTATTTCCATAGTTCTCTTTCAATATTCGGCGTGAGTTGTGCAAGCATACCGCCATCCACCACAAGTTCTGCCCCTGTGGTATTTCTGGACTGATCACTGCCAAAATACCAGACTGCATTGGCAACATCCTCAAATTCCGCAATATCTTCAATGGGTGTATAGTTTGCAAGAGCATATTTTGCATTATTGACATTTTCTTCCCAGCGCTTTGTCTTTATCATTCCCGGCAAAACACAGTTTGAACGTATGCCGTATTTTCCCCAGTCAACTGCCAGAGATTTTGACATTGCAATTATTGCACTTTTGGATGAACAATATGCACAACGGTTTTCGGTTACTCTCAAAGCAGAGTTTGATCCGATAAAAACTATTGAACCTCCCCCTTTTTGCTTCATATGCTCTCCGGCATTTCGTGCAAGGAGAAAATTCCATCCGATGTTTGTGTTGAAAACCTGCATAAAATCTTCTATTTCCACATCAAAGCTCACCTGACCGATGCCGAGATTTGCCGCATTTAAAACGAGAGTATCCAAAAGATAGCCTGTATCTTTTATGTCATCGAAAATGGCTTTTACTTCCGACTCGCAAAGGGTGTCTGTCTGATATTCATATCCTTTTGAAAATACGCCGTATTTTTCACTTATTCTTTCCGCACTCCTCTGTGCTTCCTCTCCTCTTCTGCAACCGATAAAAACCGCATAGCCTTCACAGGCAAATCTTTCAGCAATTGCAAAGCCGGTGCCCATTTGTGCTCCGGTTATAAAAACTGATTTTTCCATCTTCACTTGCTCTCCTCCATTTTCTGCTTGAAATCTTTGTCTGCCAAAGAGCAATATTCTTTTATGATATCTATTTCCGCAGGGTTATAGGGATGATGATTTGGTCTGTAGAGATCATGGAACCACTTTGTGAAATCAAATTTCATATGAGGATTTTCCTCATATTCATCCCACACCTTGTTCCATGGCTCATAGGTCTGATATTTACCTGCAACAAAGCCCCAGTTATAGCATCCTATTCCCTCAAGATAGAAAAGAGGAAACATTTCTTCAACGTTGTTTCCATAGCATCTGCCAAGCCACTCTGTATTTATTATGGGGCGGTTATATGCTTTAAGCCTTTTTATTTCCTTGATATTTTCCTGATAGTCGCTGTAACTGTGATAGGATATAATATCAGAATTCTCAACTGAAAATTTTTCTGTCTCCAGAAGCCGAACCCTGTGGTCGCCTCTGAAATTCCACACACAGCATGTGAGAGGCTGAACGGGGTCGATTTTTCTTATTATTTCAAAAATCTTTTTCAGATGAGGCATTGTTATATCACCACGGTTGCTGTTGCCCGCTTCGTTGTAGACATCCCAGATGATAATTCTTTCGTCATCCTTGTATCGACTTACAATCTCCCCTACCATTTCATAATATTGTTCTCTTGATTCTTCCTCATCGAGAACGTGGAAGCCAGGAACAGAAAATGTTCCGTGCTGTGAATTTTTTCTGCCGCCGTGATAGCCCCAGTCATAGGTCTGTTTTCCGATTTTTGGTTCCTTCCAGGCGTTATTTTTGGGTGGCATACAGTCATTTGCAAGAACTACCATTGCCGTCATATTGTGCTTTTTCAATGTGTCAAGATATCTGTCAAAGCGTTGGAAGAAAGTGTCATGCTCGTCTCTCCACACAACAAATTCCACAATAATTCTCACACTATTATATCCTATACTTTCTGCAAGAGCAAGTTCTTTTTCTGTGGTTTCCATTCTTTCTTCAAATCCAAGAGACTGCCACTGGTCAATTCTGTTGGCACAGTCAGCGCTCATGTAGTTACATCCCCTTATCCATGGATGTGAATTATACCAGTTCCATATTCTTTCTTCTGACCATCTGGTTCCCATTTTTCTTCCTCCTTTTACCAATCTGCCACAGAACCGTCTTCAAAATACTGTCTGGGGGTTGTCCATTTTCCGTCATATATCTTATCTTTAAGTGCTTCCTCATCAAGTTCTATGCCAAGCCCGGGGCCCTTTGGAACATCAATATAACCGTCCCTGATTACAAAGGGATTTTTGATATATCCAACGCCAAGGTCAGATTTATCCGAATTTCCGGGGTGTTCCTGAACAAGGAAGTTTGGTGTGCATGCATCAAGTTGAATACAAGCCGCCAGAGAAACAGGACCCAGAGGATTATGTGGGGCAAGTGAGCCGAAATACAGTTCTGACATCACTACAATTTTTCTTCCCTCAAATATGCCGCCACAATGACATACGTCGGGTTGAACAACGCTTACTGCCTGTTTTTCAAGAAGTTCTCTGTATTGCCATTTGCCAAAGAGTCGCTCTCCTGCCGCTATGGGAATGGATGTTGAACGTGCAATGTTTACCATACAGTCAACATTCTCGGGGAGGCAAGGCTCCTCAATGAAAAACGGCATATATGGCTTAAGTTCTTCTGCAAGTCTCACCGCCATTGCAGGACTAACCCTGCCGTGAAAGTCGATGGCAAGGTCCACACCCATGCCGATTTTCTCTCTCACCGCCTTAAAGCGTTCAACATGACTTCGGGTGTTTTCGGGGGAATCTATTGCCTTTATTGGTGGGATTATGGAATACTTCAGAGCTGTATATCCTTCATCAAGACGGCTTTGGGTGATTTCAAGCATTTCCTCAAGAGAGAAATCACCACTTACACCCGCTCTTTTCACATGAGTATACATCCTGATTTTATCTCTGCATTTTCCGCCAAGCATTTCATATACGGGACAGTTATAATATTTTCCCTTTATGTCCCACATTGCCTGCTCTATTCCGCTTATTGCCGAAAGCATAAGCGGACCGCCACGGTAAAATCCACCGCGGTAAAGTGCCTGAACATGGTGCTCAATCTGCATAGGATCTTTTCCAATCAGATATTCTTCAAACTCATTTATAACCGCCTCAACAGCATTGCAATGTCCCTCAAGAACGGGCTCACCAAGTCCGACAATGTCTGTGTCGGTATACATTTTCAAAAACATCCATCTGGGTTTAACCTTAATAAGTTCAAGACGTGTAATTTTCATATATTTCTCCTTCAAATAACCATTAAATTCTATTTCAGTACTATTTCTTCATAAAATTCCGGAACAATCTTTTTCTCAAAGGGGAAATCATTAAGATCAAGACTGTCAAAAAGTCCGCAATGATACGGAATTGCAACTGCTCCAACCCTTTGGCAAAAATGCGCGGCATCTGCCATATTCATGTTATTTCCCACTCCGTTTACGGGAAGAAATATGTAGTCTATATCCTCCGGTAAACTTTCTAAAACCTCTGTATTATAGAGTGTGTCTCCGGTGATATAATATTTCTTTCCCTCTGCCTCAATTACTATTCCTATAGCATTGGGGTCAGAATGTTCTGCTTTTACTGCGGTGAATCTCATATTTTTCTGCGTCCATACAGTAGAATTGTTAAACTGTACATAATTGTTGTTGCCGCCGAATTTTCTTGCAATCTCCCATGCACCGCGCGGTGCAAGAACCAAAACCGATGAGTCTTCACCGAGATAGTGTTCAAGAGTTTCCGGGTCTGTATGGTCAAGGTGACTGTGAGTAAGAAGTATTATATCCGGTTTTATATCCCAAAATTTTTCGCAAACAGGCACCCTTCTTTTGTTCTTTGGTTCAATCTTTTCCACGCTGTCTGAAAGATACGGATCGGAAATTATAATCTTACCATTTGTTTCAAACATAAGTCCTGCCTGACCGAGCCATGTGATTTTCATATTTATCGCTCTCCTTTGAACATACATACTCATATATAATAATCTACTACATTGTCAGCCATTTATCAAGTTAAATCTTCAAGTGATTTCATACAACTTTTCTGTACTTGACTAAAAAAATTTTATATGCTATCATTTTCTCTGAAAGAGGTGACCTCTATGACATGCTTTGCAATAGGTGAGCCAAGCTACAAATCCAGTAATTGGTACAAGAGAATTGTGAACGGCATCTTAAACGAAAAAAGGCAAAAACGTTTTACGCTCATCCTCCTCTCCCGTATTGAAGAACTCAAAGGTTTTTCCATAACAGAGAATGATGTGCTTTTTGTTATAGGCACAGGAATCCTATGGCTTGATGAAATAACGGAGATTGCAAAGATATATTTTGGCAACAGAATCATAGTCCTCGGGAATCACACTCCCGGGCTTAAGGGGAAAATGTATTCTGTTGTGACAGGGGACATTTCAAAAGATATAAAAACTCTCTACGACTACCTTTTGTCATCAGGCAAAAACCGAATATGCCTGTATGGCGTAAATCCAAATTCTGTTAGTGATAAATTCAAGGAAGAAAGTTTCCGCAACCTGTGTTCCTGCAATGACTCTGTTATCTACAATAACGGTTCTCTTTCAGAATGCTTTGAAAACTTTTCAAAAACAGAGTCCGAATTTGATGCATGTATCTGTGTGAACGATTTTGCCGCCCTTTCACTTGTAAACCGACTAAAGGACAAAAACAGCAAATTTGTAGTGAGTTATGGCGAAAGCAGTCTTGCCACTATGCACAGTCCCAGCATAACACACATCAATTCAAATCTGGATAACTTTGCAAGTGCAAGCATTGAACTGGCAAAACTTCTTTGCAAAAACAAGAGCATAAACTCGGTCATCATATATCTTTCAAGCACGTTTATTCCGGGAGAAACCACCGGATTTGCTCCGCTTGAAGAGTATGAAGATGTGGGAATTAAAAATGAAATCACAAATTCCGGCGATGAACTTTTCTACTCTGACGAAGAAGTTAACAGAATGATTAAAATCGAAACACTACTCACCTCTTTGTGCGATTCCGATTTTATTATTGTTGAGTTGCTTTTAGATGGCAAAACCTATGAAGAAATTGCCGCAAAGGCCAATATGTCTGTTAACGGAATAAAATACAAACTCAAAAACATGTTTGAAATCTGCCGTGTGAAATCAAAGCAGGAATTTATAAAACTACTGGAAGAATACATAAAATGAAATCAGGGAGTGCCACAACGCTATTGTTGTGCACTCCCTGATTTCATTTTATATGTTATCCAAAAATTCTTTAAGCATTTTCAAAGCCTTAAATCTGTGACTGATGGAATTTTTCTCCTCCCGGGAAATTTCGGAAAATGTTCCTTTAAATTCATCAACATAGAACACCGGATCAAATCCGAATCCGTTTTCTCCTCTCAATTCGTCTATAATATATCCTTCGCACACTCCGGTGAAAGTGTGTTTTTCCCCGTTTGGCATTAAAAGTGCAATGCAGGAAATAAAGCGGGCAGTTTTTTCCTGGGGGGAATAGCCCTTAAGATTTTCAAGAAGTTTTTCAATCCCCTGCATAGGTGTTGTTCCCTCACCTGCATAGCGGGCACTGTAGAGCCCGGGTGCACCGTCCAAAACGTCCACTTCAAGCCCCGAATCATCTGCAATGATAATTTTGTCTGTATATGCTCTTATGGCTTCTGCTTTCAGGAATGCGTTTTCTTCATAGGTTACACCTGTTTCATCAACTTCAATATCTGCTCCCACATCACTTTGGGAAAACACGTTGTGACCGGAAAGAATTTCTTTGATTTCCTTAAGTTTTCCTTTGTTATTTGTTGCAACTACTATATCCATAATTTTGTCTCCGGTATTATAATATTTCTTTTCCGCCATCCCCTGTTTCTGTTACATAAAAATCAGGTTTTATGCCGGTTTTTTCTTCATAATTTTTTCCGACTTTTTCAATGTATTCATCAACGCTGTCGCCTTCAACAATGCTGACAGTACATCCGCCAAAACCTGCACCCGTCATTCTTGAACCAAGAACGCCTTTTATCTTTCTTGCTTCATCAACCATGGTGTCAAGTTCAAAGCATGTAACTTCATAATTGTCACGAAGAGAATTGTGGGACTTGTTCATAAGAATACCAAAGGTTTCTATATCCCCGCCTTTTAAAGCATCAATGGCTTTTAACACTCTGTCATCTTCCTCAATAACGTGAGCAACTCTTTTTAAAACAACATCATCTGTTATGAGATGTTTGTGCATATCAAATTCTTCTTTGCTGATTTCACCAAGATAGTTTTTCTCAGGCATTGCAACCTTTAACATTTCAAGACCTTTTTCACACTCTGAACGTCTTTCATTATATTTTGAACTTCCGAGAGCATGTTTTTTGTTGGTGTTGGAAATCACAATTTTCTTATCTCCCAAATCAAGGGGAATCAAAGAAAAATCAAGAGTTTTACAATCAAGGAAAATAGCGTGGTTTTCCTTTCCCATACTGGATGCAAACTGATTCATAATTCCGCAGTTAACTCCTGCATATTCTCTTTCTGCCTTTTGAGAGATTTTTGCCATCTCTATCATATCTATTTTTTCATCTTTCCCATTTTTTTCATTGGAAAATGTTGCAAAACAAAGGGCAGTTGAAACTTCGTTTGCAGCAGATGATGAAAGACCGCTTCCGTGAGGAACTGTGTCGTGATATAAAAGGTCTGCTCCAACTATTGTATATCCTGCATCCTGAAGCATATACATTACGCCAATCTGATAGTCCCCCCACTTGATTCCTTTGTATGAATCAAGTTTTTTTATGTCTGCCTCTACCACCAAATCAAGGTCGGAGGCTTTGAGTCTGATGGTGTCATCATCCCTTTTTCTTGCAAGAACTGTTGTGTTCATCTTAAGAGCGGCAGGGAAAACATAACCACCGTTATAGTCTGTGTGCTCTCCTATGAGATTTACTCTTCCGGGAGACGCAAAAACTCTGATGTCCGATTCATCTCCCCCGTAAAGTTTTATGAATTCTTTCTTTAATTCTGAAATGTTCATGTGTGTTTCTCCTTAAATCTTATTATATATCCATTTTGCAAATCCGTCATTTACAATATAGTACTTCTGTGTTGACTGCCCTATTGTGATAAACAGATTATTTTCAATTATTTCATAGGTTCCGGCATACATTTCTCTGACGGGCTGGCTGAGTGCCGAATCCGACTCACCGGAATTTTTTACTATCTCCAGAATAACGTTTTTGTCGCTATAGAGATTAATAATCTGTGTATCTCCGCTTTCAGGCGCTTTGCACACAAACATAGACTGCTGTGTTTCACTGTTCATGTCAACATCTCCCACAAAATAGTTTTTGGAATCGACAATGTAACCGTCGCACGCCCACATGGAATCCTGATACTGTCCTTCGCTGTATAGCTTGATTTCTCCATTTTCAATTTTCCATTCGCCCGTAAGTTTTATATCTTCCTGAACAGTTATTTCGCTGTTTTTATAGGAAGGGTCAAAGCCACCGGAGAATGTTCCGTCATAAGCATCTGTTGGGCCATAGGTGAACTGATAGTACCAACCGTCATTCTTATCAACATAATAGCCTGCCAATGTTTCCGCACTTATTTTTTTCTCAATTCCCTGATGATTCTCACCCGGGGTCGCATCTGATGAGGCAAGATGTTCTATGGCGGCATCGGTTTTGTGGCTGTCTGTTTTTTTGTTTTCGGGACCGACAAGAGATAAAAGAATAATCAAGACGGTTATGAATATAACCGAAATAACGGATACCCATATAACTGTTTTTTTGCTCATATAAAATGTCTCCTTTTCAAGTATGGGATTGAAGAATTATTCAGATTCGACAAACCGAATACAACCCAAGAATTATTCTTGGGTTGTATGATAGTCTGAAAGTTTGCAAAGTATAGTTCGAGAGCAGTATTTATCAGACAATAAAAATGTCAGTCACATATGATTGTCAGAATCATGAGCAAAACCATGCTTTAATATCCGCATTATTACTGTCTTTTTAATTTTCAGGATTTTTTATGCCTCGATTTTTTATTTTGTGAGAAGTTCGTTACAAATACCAGAATCTGTTACATGGAAGAATATGTTTTGTCCGTTAATATTTACATATAATCCTTTTTCGTCATATTTATAAGTACCGGCCTGATATGAAGCTGAATCGCCTTCAACTTCAAGAACACAATATCCGTCACGATAAAGACGAATGGAAAGTTTCTGTGTCATTCCGTAATTATCCATGGTTATGGAATATACTGCACAGGTATCGCCTTTTGAGGGCATTTCACCTTCATAGTAGTAGTCGCTGTTAATGAGACCTTTTTCTGTTATCTTATATTCACCGGTCTGTGTTCCGTTTTCATCAAAAAGAACTATGGTGTCTTCTTCAAAATTGAAATATCCTTCAGTTTTTTCAAAGGCAAGAGTCTTAGACATATTGTTCTCTGAATCATATGCATCAACTTTATCTTCAATGCCTTTTTCTTTAATAAATCCTTCAAAGTCGCTGTTTAAGATGTTATTCTTTTCAACATACTCCATATATTCTTCTGCAAGGCCGTTCTGTTCAATATAATTTATGATAACCATCTGACGGATTCCTTTTTGTGTCATACCGCTTGTATAAGTTCCATCATATTCAACAGTCTGGGTTTCTACATCTTTCTTTGACTGTGCCGCAGAATCTATTGCAGAATCCACCGCGGAATCCATTGCAGGATCTTCGGACTGTGCATCTTCACCGCCGATTGTTATCTCGTTGCTGACTTTTTCGTTGGTGAAGGTGTAGTATATATAGTTCACTTTATCGGAAAAAGTTCCATCAAGATTTTTAAGGGTGAATTTCTTTACATTTTTTATGGTATCCTGTGTCTCACTCTTTATTATTCCGGCCATGTAGTTTTCACTCTTTTTGGGAGCAATCAATTTTGTATAAGCCAAAACCAATGCAAGGATAATAAGTACTGCTCCGAGAGCTGCAGCAACAATTTTCAATTTCTTATTGCCGTCGTTTTCTTCTGCAAATTCTGATTCTTCTTCGCTGTTTTCTTCAGTTTCTTCCTGAACAAATTCATCAGCTTCTTCGCAAGAAGCTTCCTGTGCATCTGTTTCGGAAACTTCCTCGTCAACAACTGCATCTGTCATATCCTGAACGTTTTCTTCAGAATCCTCCGGATTGTATCCGCAGAATGGACAAACTATTCCCTGCTCATCATCATATTCTTTCCCGCATACGGGACATAATTTCATTGCCAAATTCAATCAACTCCTATAGTTTTTTTATAATTATATCACACAATTACAATTTACACAAGAACATTTACAATTTTAGTTGTAAAAATTTTGTTAACTGTCTTTAATAATCTAATATTAAATATGTGTTACAAGAATTGACTATTTCTTTTTATTGATTTATAATTATATTAGTAGATAAGAATGGGGAAGTTTTGGGATTTTGACGAAGCGCCCCAACAGGAGGACAAAATGAGCAAAGAAACCGAGAACAAATGTTGCCATATGACTTCCATTGGCGGTCAGGCTGTAATTGAAGGAGTTATGATGAAAGGTCCTTCAAAAATAGCAACTGCTGTCAGAAAATCAAACGGCGAAATAATTATAGACGAAAAGGAAGTCAGTTCATTCATAACCAAATATAAACTCAATAAAATTCCTATTTTCCGTGGTGTGCTCGCTTTTATAGACTCCATGATTACAGGTGTTAAGTGTCTTATGTTTTCTGCAGATCAGGTAGATTTGGAAGATGGCGACACATCAAACGAACCTTCAAAAATCGAAAAGTGGCTTGAAGAAAAACTTGGTGATAAAATCAAAGATATTGCCATATATTTTGCAGTAGCAGTATCTTTGGTATTCAGCATCGGTCTTTTTATGATTCTCCCCACAGTCATAGCAGGCTTTTTCGCATATTTTGTTAAAAACAGAATTGCTCTTAATCTGATTGAAGGTCTTATAAAAATAAGTATTTTCCTTTTATATCTCTGGGGCGTATCTCATATGGAGGATATAAAAAGAGTTTTTGAATATCACGGTGCAGAGCACAAAACCATAGCAGCATACGAGGCAGGAGTGGAACTCACGCCTGAAAACGCAAAAAAATACAGCCGTCTCCACCCAAGATGCGGAACAAGCTTTCTTCTCATAGTTATGGTCATCAGCATACTCATGTTTTCTCTGTTTTCCTGGAAAAACGTGTGGATTCGTATCGGATACAGACTTCTCCTTCTTCCCGTGGTTGCAGGTCTTTCTTATGAAATCATAAAAATTGCAGGCAAAAGACCCAACGGAGTTGTGGGGCTTTTAACCAAACCCGGACTCTGGCTTCAGAAACTCACAACAAGAGAGCCTGACGAAAGTCAGTTGGAAGTTGCAATTGCCGCAATGAAGGCGGTTATTCCCCAAAACAAAGAGGATGACAAATGGTGATTTTAAAAGACGTACTTAAAAGCTGTACCGAAATCCTGAAAAATCACGTGCCATCCCCTCTTATGGAGGCTGAAATCATTTTGGGACATGTCATATCCAAAGAATCTCTTTTCATTAAGACTCATCCTGATTTTACAATTGATTCAACAGATGAGACAAAGGCATACTCCCTTTGCCAAAGAAGAACCAAAGGTGAACCCATTGCCTATCTGACAGAGAAAAAAGAATTTATGTCTCTTGAATTTGAAGTGTCTCCGGCGGTACTCATCCCCCGCCCCGACACAGAAACATTAACCGAATATGTGATAGACAAATATTCAGATGACCATGTCAGAATTCTCGATCTTTGTACAGGCTCCGGAGCAATATCCGTATCCCTTGCAAAATACATGAAAAATGTTGTTATTACCGCAACGGATATAAGTCCTGATGCAATTGAAGTTGCAAAAAGAAACGCAATTCGCCACAATGTGGACAAAAGAATTGATTTTCTCCTGAAAGATGCTTTGTGCGACTATGATTTCAATCAAAAATTTGACGTGGTTGTTTCAAATCCGCCATATATAGAAACACATGTGATTAATTCTCTTATGAAAGATGTTTCTCAATATGAACCAAAACTTGCACTTGATGGCGGAGAAGACGGACTTATATTTTACAAAATAATTGTCAATAATATCAGAAAGATTTTAACACCCGGTGGAGAACTTATTTTTGAAATCGGGTATAATCAAGGTCAGTCACTTTGCGAAATCATGAAAAACGATTTTCAGGATGTCCGCATCACCAAAGATCTTGCAGGTGTTGACCGTATGGCTACAGGTCAGCTGATGTAGGATTCAAGATACAGACAAAGTTCATCATATGTGGATGCATATATCCCATTTTTCAGTTTTGAAAGTTCACTTTCTTCAACAAACCCGGGGTCGGGATTTGTGCTCTTTATCAATTTTTTATCTTCACCACTTATAGCATAGGCGCAGATTTTATCCCCTTCAAGAACAAGAAAGAATTTTTCAGCTTCCGAATCCGCAACTCTGATTTTTTCGCGGTTTTCTTTTATTGTTGTTCCATATCCCTTCCCGGTTTCATATTCAGGCTCAAAGTTGCTTGACGGTTCTTTTGCAATTTGCCACATGAAAGTGAATGTTACTCCCAGAAGAAGACATACGGAACAGATTATAAATACTTTTTTTATCATTATATTATCACCAGTATATATTGTTTTATAAATTAGCATAAATTATTCAACCGGAGATGATGGTTCCATGAAAAAACTTGACAGCATCAGGTCTAATCAGAATATGCGTCAAAACAAAATTGAATCAAAAAAAGAAAGAAAGGAAAAATCCAGAAGACGATCAGGTGCCGGATTCAGGGCGTTTGTTATCACACTTAAGGTCTTTTTCTGCCTTGCAATCGTTGCCTGTGTAGGCGTCGGTGTCTGGTTCTATTCACTTTTTGATTTTTCTTTCGGTGATGATTTCACCTCTTTCGATATGAGATTGTCCTCTACCATATATTACGCTGACAAATACGGCAATCTTGTTGAGTATGAGCAGTTCAAGTCATCGGAAAAGCGAATCTGGGTTGACATTGAGGATGTTCCCGAAGATATGCAACATGCTTTTGTTGCAATTGAAGATGAAAGATTCTATCATCACAGAGGCGTTGACCTCAAAAGAACCCTTGGTGCAACAATCAATGTGTTTGTGAAAGGGGATTCTTCCTATGGCGGAAGTTCCATTACTCAACAGCTTGTAAAGAATATCACAAAGGACAATGAACGTACAAGTGCACGAAAACTGAGGGAAATCACAAGAGCTATGGTTCTTGAATCAAAAATGGACAAAGATCAGATTCTTGAAATGTATATGAACTCCATATACCTAAGCCAGGGTGTTCATGGTGTTCAGGCGGCAGCCAATGTGTATTTTGGAAAGGATGTAAGCAAACTTTCACTTGCAGAATGTGCCTGCATTGCAGGAATCACTCAATATCCCACAACATATGACCCAATTGTGAACCCCAAAAACAACAAGAAAAAGCAATTGGTTGTTCTCGGAAAAATGCTCGAACTGGGATATATAGATAATAAACAGTATAATGAAGCCGCAAATGAAGAACTTATTTTCCAAAACCCGGAAGAATTCACAGATGAATTCACCGACGATCAGCGTTCATATTTTGCAGACTACATTTTTGAACAAGCAAAAGCAGATCTTATGGAAGAATTCAATTATACCGAACAGTTTGCAGAAGATCTTCTTTGCAATGGCGGTCTTAAAATTTATTCAACCGTTGATCTTCAGGTACAGAAAATCATGGAAGAATACTATGAAAACGATGACAACTTCCCCAAACTCGGTGGTTCTGAAATGCCCCAGTCCGCAATGGTTGTAATGGAACCTTCAACCGGTGAAATAAAGGGTATCGTTGGCGGAAGAGGGAAAAAAGAAGGTCTGAGGGTTCTCAACCGTGCAAGTATGAGCAAACGTCAACCCGGTTCATCCATAAAACCCATTGCCGTTTATGCTCCGGCTCTTGAAGAAAATGTTATCAACCTTTCATCATATATAGGCAATGCACGAATCAAAATCGGATCATGGATGCCTAAAAACTCCAACGGAAAATATTCAGGATATGTTCCGGTAAAAACTGCTGTTGCCTGGTCATATAACATCCCGGCGATAAACACCTTGCAAGCACTTGGAATTGACGTATCTTTTGACTATATGAAAAACAAACTTCATATGGATTCTCTCGTTGATTCTGTGAACAGAAACGGCAAGGATTATAGCGACAGAAACCTTTCATCTCTTGCTCTGGGTGGTCTGACAGATGGTGTAACTCCCCTTGAAATGACAGCAGCATATTCTACCCTTGCAAATGGCGGAACATATATAGAACCAACATCGTACACCAAGATTTACGACAGAAACGGGAAACTCTTCTATGAAAAGAAACAAGAAAAAACTAAAGCATTTTCTCCCGAAACCGCATTTTTAACTCATCAGCTCCTCTTTGGCGTAACTTCTTCGGGAACAGCGGCAGGATCAAAAATCAGCGGAAATGACACCTGCGGAAAAACCGGTACAACTGATAACAATAAAGACAAATGGTTTATGGGATATACTCCTCATTATTGCGCCGGAGTATGGTTTGGATTTGACAAACCAAAAGTTATAGGCACAGGCTCAAATCCATCTATTACAATCTGGAAAAATATCATGACAAAAATTCATGAAGGTCTCGAAGATAAAACTTTTGATGTCCCCGACGGAATTGTCAAAGCAAAGGTTTGTCCCTACACCGGAATGTATGAGTCATTCTCGGCACAGACTGTATATGCAAACAAAAAATTCCTCACCGGATATTGCGGAGGAAAAAATCATTCGAGATATATCGGCTGGTCAAAAAATGCAATTGTATCCACAGGCGAAGAAAAGAAAAAGGATGAAGAGGAATCAGAAACAGATGAGTCCTCAAATACTCCCGAATCCGATACACCGGAAACTTCACCGGGTGCATCTGATAATCTGAGCACCGAGACACCATCCGCATCTGAATCTCCATCAACACCTTCGTCTCCGGCTCCTTCAGCTCCGGCTCCTTCAACTCCTGCACCTGCTCCGGCTCCTCCTGTTTTGCAGGAGCCGACAGACATACCTCATATATAAGTCTGAAAAAGCACAAATATAATCCGTTATATTACAAAACAAAAACACCGTAACAATCACTTGAATAGTGAAAATTACGGTGTTTTTTTAATTTATTCCTTCGGATTTAATCCATATTTGTTCATGCCGGGAGCGCTGTCTTTTGCCATAAAGAAAAGTATGACAAGAGAACCCAACGGAAAAAATGTCAGAACTACCCATATGCCGCTCATGCCAATGTCGTGAAGTCTTCGAACAGTAAGAGCCGTCTGTGGCAGAAAAACCACCAATGTATATACCATATATATAAATTCCGTCACAGCAGATACTATTTTATAAGACCCGTCATCAATTGAAAAACCAAGTTCAGGAAGCATCGCAGGAATAAGTATTAGAATCATAATAAAGCTGATTATAAAATTCATAAGATATGCGTACCAATACTCACTTCTTCTGCTTCTCGACATGAAGTCTGAATAGCTTTTAAACATTTTTACATATGCAGACCAGAGATTATATTTTTTTGCTTTGTTGTCCTCACCGGGAACATGAGAGGATGTATGCATATCTCCTCCGCACCTTGGACACACAAGAGTATATGCCTCTGATATATTTTGGCATCTTGTACATTTTGAAAATAATTTATCCATAGTATTTTAAAATTCCTCCGCATTGGGTTTATATGAAGGCATGAGCTGAAGTTTAAACAGATTTCTCTCATGGAGAGTATCTATTCTCTTTTTCGTTTCCTCATTATCTATCTTACCTGTGCGGATGTATATATCAAGCTCGGCATATGTAAAGCCGAGATTTTCTTCATCTGTTTTACCGCAAAGACCATCTACGGGAGTCTTGTCCACCAAGTCAGCAGGAAGACCCATAATATGACCTATTTTTTTCACCTCTGTTACCGTAAGGTTTGAAAGGGGCGAAAAGTCACCTGCCGCATCTCCGTATCTTGTGGAATATCCAACCCAGTCTTCCGAAAGATTACATGTGTTTGCAACTCTTCCGTTAAGACTTTGTGACAGAGCATAGAGCACCGTCATTCTTATACGTGGGGGCATGTTTATTTTTGTCTGATTTGAAATTTCAAGTTCACGGGGCAGGGAACTTGAAAAAGCATCCCTGATATCTTTGATGTTAACTGTATAACTTTTTATACCAAGATGCTCAATGAGTTTTTTGGAACAGTCTATATCAAACTGCTCTCCGCATGGCATCATAACTCCGATTACTCTGTCTTTTCCAAGAGCCTCAACACACAGAGCCGCCACAACAGAACTATCCTTTCCTCCCGATATGCCTACAACGGCATTGGAATCTTTTCCGTTTTTCTCAAAAAATTCTTTTATCCATAAGACACATTCGTTCTTGATTTTTTCTGCATCAAACATTGTGCTGTCCTCCCTTAAAATTAGAACAAAATAAATTATTAACATATTAAGGATTGTAGCACAAAGACAAAGACATGTCAAATGGCATCATACTTTTTCATAAGTTCTTTGTAAAATTTACATATTTTGAAGTTCCAGCTGCAACAATGCATACTGAGCCACACTGACCTATCCTCGGGAGACGGAAAACGTATGACTTTTGCTTCACAAATAAGCTGTCTGTTTTTCACATCTTCATAAAAGGGGCACTTTGCATAGTATTTCATTTTTTCCCCCTCATCTGATTTTGTGAAGACTTATATACCTTCCATAGGTTATCCCTTCTTCTTTGCTCTTTGTTACAGCATCATACAGCGTAACTTTTAAAGGTATCTTTTTCACATTTTTATATATGTATCCGAGTTCACGCATATACTTTTTGTGACATTCTTCATTGCAAAATTTCTTTTTGCGAGGTGCATTGAAATTCTCTCCGCACCACTGGCAAAGATACATCTTCACTTTTTTTGCTCTTCTCTTTGAATAAAGATATGCACATCTTTTTTTGCAAAATTTTCTTGCATTTTTATCTGTAGTGAACGTTTTTTTGCAATATGGACATATTTTTATCTGTTTCATTGTACCTCCTTCAGATAGACGCTTCAATAACACAACCCAGCATATACATACCGAGAGTGAGTGCCAATAAAATCTTCTCGTTTCTGAAAAGTAATCCTACTTTTTGTTTCATACGAAACACATCCTTTCATGTAAATAACTGATTTTTCTCTTTGACACACAATGCCCGTGTCAATAATGTTTCGATATCGACACATTTATATTAGCATGCTTTTGTGTCTTTGTCAACACATTTTTTCAAAAAAGTGTTGATTTTTTTAAAATTATGTGTTATGATAGATACAAACAAAGGAAAGGAAGGGTCAAATGGCAACTCTCGGTGAAAGAATAAAAGAGCTTCGTAAGCAAAACGGATATACCCAGACAGAATTTATTAATATTTTAAAGGATAAATATGATTTAAAGGCAGACAGAGTGATGCTCAGCAAATGGGAATGTTCAAAACAAACCCCCTACATTGAAACCCTTAAATGTATTGCAGACGCATTTGGCGTTACGCTTGATTATCTCAACGGTATTGAGACAAAACAGAATCTTAAATTGAAAAACATTTCCCCTGCTGTTGAAACAAAAATCCCCATGTACGGAAAAATCGCCTGCGGTTCCCCTATCGAATGTAATTCTGATTTTGATATTGAAACCATCAGCGGCGGCAAAGTTGACGGAGATTTTTGCGTTATTGCAAGAGGTGACAGCATGATAAACGCCCGTATTTTTGACGGAGATATTGTCACCATAAGACGTCAGAGCACAGTTTTGGACGGTGAAATTGCCGCAGTTGCAATCGGTGATGAGGCAACACTTAAAAGAGTGTATCACATCGAAAACGGAGTTATGCTTGTTGCGGAAAATCCTGCATATAAGCCTATGGTCTTTGTGGGAGAAGAATGTGCAAATGTTGTAATTCTCGGAAAAGCTGTATCAATGCACACAATTCTTTCCTGATATATTTCGTAAAAAAACAAAACATTAACGCTTAAAACCCCTGAAACATCAAGGTTTCAGGGGTTTTTTCATTTGAATATCCCATTGGAGCAAATATGATATAATTGTTATGTGCAAAAATATAGTCAGTTGATTTTATATTTACAAAAACATATTTTAAGAAAGGAAGATTTTATGAACCAAACAGATAATATCATCCAACCCATGGATGAAGACATAAATCCTATCACACAAAACGATACAGATGCATCAGTTATGAGGGAGGAAAAAATTCTTGAACTTTCTGAAAGAATGCTTGAAAAAATCAGTTCTGCCATAGATGAGCTTTCTCTTTATCAGGCAAAGGAAAAAGAAAGAGTCAAAGAAGTTGAATATGATGAAGAAAACAAGAAAGTCATAAAAGAAACAAACCTTGAAAGCGAAAAAATTGATGTGATTGAATCACTCATAGACACGGGTGCATTAAAACAACTTGTTTCAACTCTAAAAGACATAAAAGACATTCACATGGGACTTTGCCAAAAATCGGATTCTGATGATGAGGAATCCGGAGTAATTGTGATTTCCCCCATAGATGAAGATTTTTCGGAAGATGAAGGTGATGAAGAATGAACGTCATCTGGACACCCCAGGAAAAGCAAAAGATTTTTCAGTCACGACCTGAATATGAAGCGCTATATGGCGGCGCGGCAGGAGGCGGAAAGTCTGATGCACTCCTGACAGAAGCCCTGAGACAAGTACATATCCCCCATTATCGGGGTCTCATCCTCAGAAAAACATATCCCCAGCTTTCGGAACTCATTGACCGTTCAAGAGAACTTTATTCAAAAGCGTTCCCCACGGCAAAATATAACGAAACAAAACACGTCTGGGTTTTTCAATCCGGTGCCAAAATATATTTTGGTGCTATGCAACACACCTCGGATCGCATAAATTATCAAGGAAAAAGATATGATTTTATTGCCTTTGACGAGCTGACACACTTCACATGGGATGAATATTCCTATATGTTCTCACGAAACCGTCCCTCGGGAAAAGGCACAAGAGTATATATACGTTCCACAACAAACCCGGGCGGAATCGGCCATGGATGGGTGAAAGAAAGATTTATAACCGCTGCCCCACCCCTTACACCAATTGAAACAAAAATGCAGATTGCAGGCCCTGACGGCAAACTCAAAGAAGTTTCAAGGGACAGGATTTTTGTTCCTTCAACGGTTTTTGACAACAAAAAACTTCTCCAAAACGACCCGGGATACATTGCGAATTTATCAATGCTTCCCCACAAAGAAAGACAAGCCCTTTTATATGGCGACTGGGATTCCTTTTCGGGTCAGGTGTTCACCGAATGGAAAAACGATCCTTCCCACTACGGTGACCGATATTTTACTCATGTCATTTCCCCTTTTGAAATTCCAAAGACATGGCGAATTTACAGAGGTTTTGACTTTGGATATTCAAAACCATATGCAACAGAATGGATAGCCACAGACCACGACGGAAGAGTGTATGTTATTGCAGAACTCTATGGTTGCACCGACACTCCCGACACGGGGATAAAAGACACACCTATGGAGATCGCAAGAAAAATAAGACAGATTGAACAATCCCATCCAAATCTTAAAGGGCGAAAAATCATAGGCATTGCAGACCCTGCCATAGCAAAGGCTGAAACGGGGCAGTCAATTTCCGATATGATGGCAAAAGAGGGCGTGTTTTTTGATTTTGGTGACCATCAGAGGTTGCCGGGAAAAATGCAGTTTCACTATCGTCTTGCCTTTGATGAAAACGGAATTCCCATGATGTATGTCTTTTCCACCTGCCGTCACTTTATAAGAACCATTCCAAATCTTACATATGACGATTCAAATGTTGAGGACATCAACACAAAATCGGAAGACCACATATACGACTGTGTGAGATACGTTCTCATGGCAAACCCCATATCACCAAGAAAAAATTCTCTTTCATCATCTCCAAAGCAGGAGGACCCTTTGGATCTTCACACAGAAAATCTTGGAAGATACAGCTTTTTTCAGTTTTAATATAAAATAAGTATTATTCACTTGAAAAAAATTTTAAAATTTAGTATAATGGAAATGTATATTATTATGAAACGGAATTGATATTATGACAAGAAAAATCAAAATCGGAAACACCTTTATCGGCGGCGGAGAAGAAGTTAAAATCCAGTCTATGTGTAACGTTAAAACATCTGATGTTAAAAAGTGCACAGAGCAGATTTTATCTTTGGAAAAGGTCGGATGCGAAATTGTGAGAGTTGCAGTTCCCGATATGGAAAGTGCAAAGGCAATTGAAAAAATCAAGGAAAATATTCACATTCCCATAGTTGCAGACATTCATTTTGACTACCATCTTGCAATAGAGGCAATGGAGAGAGGAATTGACAAAGTAAGAATAAATCCCGGAAATATCGGCTCGGAAGAAGGGGTAAAACAGGTTGCCAAAATGGCAAAAAGAAAAAATATCCCCATAAGAATCGGAGTTAATTCAGGCTCCATAGAAAAGGAAATCCTTGAAAAATATTCTCACCCCACTCCCGCAGGAATGGTTGAAAGTGCAAAAAAACATATTGACATGCTCAATAAATACGATTTTGATGATATTGTCATATCTCTCAAATCCAGTTCTGTTCCAATGACCATAGATGCCTACAGACTTATGAGTGAGTCTTTTGACTATCCACTCCATCTTGGAGTGACAGAGGCAGGAACATTTCTTGGAGGAACAGTTAAATCCGCCATTGGAATCGGATCTCTTTTAAAAGACGGAATCGGTGATACCATAAGAGTGTCTCTTACCGATGATGTGGAAAAAGAAGTTTTGGTTGCAAAAGAAATTTTATCAGCCCTTGACCTTCGACAAATGGGCGCAAAACTTGTGTCCTGTCCCACTTGTGCAAGAACAAGCATTGACCTTATCGGTCTTGCAAACGAAGTTGAAAAGTATCTTCAAAAGGTTTCAAAGCCCATCACGGTTGCAGTTATGGGATGTGTGGTGAATGGTCCGGGAGAGGCAAAAGAAGCAGACATCGGAATTGCAGGAGGAAAAGGCGAAGGACTGATTTTTAAAAAAGGTCAGATTGTGAAGAAGGTCAAAGAAGAATTCTTGCTTCCTGAACTTATAAAAGAAATAGAACAAATGTGAGGTAGTAAAATGTCACCAACAAGCATTAAACTTGAAGATGTATTCAAAGGCACCGAAATTCCGTCGGAGCTTTCTTCACTATACATATATTCATCCGAGGCAAACTCAAATGAACGAACAATGTCAATAACTCTTCTTTCGGAATCTCTGATTCCCTATGGTGTTATTGAAGATTTCAAATCTTTGATTCAGACAAAATTCAGTCTTTCAAAATTCATATTGAAAGTAAAATATCAGAATCTCACTTTAGATACCATAGACACAAACCTTTACTATTCAAATCTCATATTTTACGTTAATGAGCTCATTCCCGGAGTGCGTCATCTTTTCCAGGACAGCTCCGCTGATTTTGAAAACGGAACTTTCATAATTCATTGCAAATACGGCACACAGATGCTGGAGGCAACAAAATGTGAAGAAATGATGAAAAGACTTGTGAATGCGCAACTTGGATGTAATGCAGAATTTATTTTCCTTGACGAAAGAGACGAAGAACACATTGAACATCTCATGGAAAAAACACTTCAAAAACTTCCTGAAATAAAACCGGTGGTTGAAGAAAAGAAGGAAAAAGAACAATCTTCTGACGAACCGTCGGACATAATCCTTGGAAAATTCATAAAAGACGAACCTGTTCCAATAGCTGAAATTTCAGCAGATGAAACAGGTGATATAACCGTTAAAGGTGTCATTATGAATCCCGATTCAAGGGAACTTCGAAACGAGAAAATGCTTCTCACATTCTTTATTGCCGATACAAAATCCGCTTATAGTGCAAAATGCTTTTTAACAAAAAAACAGTTTGCCCTTGTTAAAGGAAGACTCAAAGACGGAGTTTGTGTAAAAATCAAAGGCAAAGTTCAGTATGACAACTTTAAAAAAGAAAACACCATAATGGTGAATCACATTATGGAAGACAAGATGCCATCAAGATCTGACAATTCAAGAGAAAAAAGAGTGGAACTCCATATGCACACCAAGATGAGTCAGATGGACGCTATGACAGATGCCAAAACTTTGGTTAAACAAGCCATAAAATGGGGACACAAAGCCGTTGCCATCACAGACCATGGTAATGTTCAGGCATTCCCCGATGCAATGCATGCCGCAGAAAAAAGCGACATAAAAGTTATCTACGGCATGGAATGTTATCTCATAAACGATACAGCCTCAATGGTTTTCGGACAAACAGATGCCGATATCAATTCGGAATTTGTTGTTTTTGATATTGAAACCACAGGTTTCAGCGCTGAAAACGACAGAATTATAGAAATCGGTGCCGTAAGAATTAGGGGAAGAGAAATTCTTGATTCTTTCAATGAATTTGTAAATCCCGAAGTTCCCATTCCTCAAAAGATTACCGAACTCACGGGAATTGATGATTCCATGGTCAAAGATGCAGACAAAATTGATACTGTTCTTGAAAAATTCTTTGAATTTGCAAAAGGAAGCGTTTTGGTTGCACACAATGCATCCTTTGACACATCCTTTATAAAAACAAATGCAAAAAGACTTTCTCTTGAATATCCTTTTGCCTGTCTTGACACTCTCGGACTTGCAAGAAGCCTTGTTAAAGACACCAAAAACCACAAACTCGACACTCTTTGCAAACACTTTGGAGTAAGTTTAGAGAATCATCACAGAGCCTGCGATGATGCAGAGGCAACGGCAAGGGTTCTTCTGAAGATGTTTGAAATTTTGGAAGAAAAGGAAATCACACCCGTAGCTTCATTCAATTCTGCCCTTTCGGGGGATATGGATTTAAAATCCCTGAAATATTATCATTGCATCATTCTTGTTAAAGACCTTGTGGGCTTGAGAAATTTGTACGAACTCACCTCACGCTCCTGTCTTGACTATTTCTATAAAAAACCAAGAATCCCAAAAAGTCTTTTGCAGACAAAAAGAGAAGGACTCATAATCGGTTCTGCCTGCGAAGCCGGGGAACTATATAGAGAGATTTTGAAAAGTCCCTACAATCCCGATTATGATGAACTTGAAAAAATCATAGGTTTTTATGACTATCTTGAAATTCAGCCTCTTGGTAACAACCAGTTCCTTCTGGAAAATCAGACTCTTTCCTCGGTTGAAGACCTTAAATATATCAACCGACTCATTATAGAACTTGGTAAAAAGTATGGCAAAATGACTGTTGCAACCTGCGATGTTCATTTTATGAATCCGGAAGATGAAATTTTCCGTCGTATCCTCATGGCAGGGCAAGGCTATACAGATGCGGACAATCAGCCACCGCTGTATTTCAGGACAACGGATGAAATGCTTAAGGAATTTGAATATTTGGGCGAAGACCTTGCATATGAAGTTGTGGTTGAAAACACAAATAAAATTGCTGAAATGACAGAAAAAATCAACCCGGTACCGCCCGACAAGGCACCTCCGGTAATTGAAGGTTCTGATGAACTTTTAAGACAACTCACCTACGACAAGGCAATAAGCCTTTATGGCGAAAATATGCCCCAGCTTGTAAAAGACAGAATGGATGTTGAACTTAACTCCATCATAAATAACGGCTACTCTGTGCTCTATATCATTGCCCAAAAACTGGTTGCAAAATCCCTTTCCGACGGATATCTTGTTGGTTCCAGAGGTTCAGTTGGTTCATCCTTTGTTGCGTTTTTGTCGGGAATCACAGAAGTTAACTCACTTCCTCCTCACTATGTTTGCCCCAAGTGTAAATATAATGAGTTTCTTTCAAGTGAAGATGTGGGAAGCGGATATGACCTTCCTCCCAAAAAATGTCCTGAATGCGGAGAA
The DNA here is from genome assembly GCA_045654685.1 of Clostridia bacterium. Lineage (GTDB taxonomy): Bacteria > Bacillota > Clostridia > UMGS1810 > UMGS1810 > RGIG1828. The sequence goes on from JAZONV010000011.1 coordinate 40,978, forward strand.
GATATGATTGCAGACGGACAAGACATCCCATTTGAAACATTCCTCGGATTTTCAGGAAACAAAGAGCCTGATATCGACCTTAACTTCTCCGGTGACTATCAGGGTGTTGCCCATAAATATGTTGAGGAACTTTTTGGAACAGGTCACGTTTTCAGAGCCGGAACCGTTGGTACAGTTGCAGAAAAAACTGCCTATGGTTATGTGAAAAAATATTATGACGAAAGAGGACAATACATATCAAACGCCCAGGCGGAAAGACTTGTAAGAGGTTGTACGGGTGTTAAGAGAACAACAGGTCAGCACCCCGGAGGAATCATCGTTGTTCCCACAGAGCGTGATGTTCACGAGTTCTCACCCATTCAGCATCCTGCAGACGATGTGAAAAGCGACATCATCACCCTCCACTTTGATTATCACTCAATTGACCAGAACCTTTTGAAACTCGATATTCTCGGCCACGACGATCCCACGGTTATAAGAATGCTGGAAGACTTAACAGGTGTGGATCTCACAAAGATTCCCATGGGCGACCCTGAAACCATGAGTCTTTTTTCGGGAACAGATGCATTGAAAGTTACTCCCGAAGACATAGAATCTGATGTTGGCACATATGCAGTTCCCGAATTTGGAACAAAGTTTGTTCGTCAGATGCTTCTTGACACCAAACCCACCACATTTTCAGAACTTGTAAGAATTTCGGGGCTTTCCCACGGAACGGATGTTTGGCTAAACAATGCCCAGGACCTTATTAAAAGCGGAACAACAACCCTCAGTAAGGCCATCTGTACCCGTGACGATATCATGATTTATCTCATAAACCATGGCCTGCCAAATGATATGGCATTTAAGATTATGGAAAGTGTGCGTAAGGGAAAAGGTCTTTCCCCTGAAATGGAAGACCTTATGAAAGAGAACAATATTCCTGACTGGTACATACTTTCATGCAAAAAAATCAAATATATGTTCCCCAAAGCTCATGCTGTTGCCTATGTTACAATGGCATATCGCATAGCCTACTGTAAGGTGCATTATCCTAAAGCCTTTTATGCAACATATTTCTCTGTCAGGGCAGATGACTTTGACTTTATTCTTATGGGTGGCGGAAAAGCATCACTTTTGGAAAACAAACGTGCAATTGAAGCCAAGGGAAATGAAATGAGTGATAAGGAGAAAAACGTTGTAACAATTATGGAAGTCTGCAACGAAATGTATGCAAGGGGAATAACATTCCTTCCCGTTGATCTCTACAAGTCTCATTCATTCAAATTCATTCCGACAGATGAAGGTCTGCTCCCTCCCCTTAATGCTCTTCCAAACCTTGGAACAAATGCGGCAAAGGCCATTGAGGCAGCAAGACAGGACGAGGTATTCACTTCCATCGAAGACCTACAGCAACGTTCAAAAGTTACCAAAACCGTTATCGAAGTTCTGAAAACTTCGGGAGTTCTGAAAGGCTTGCCCGAAAGCAGTCAGTTGACATTTTTCTGATTATAAAAGATTTTTACTCATGCTGACATATGAAATGATTTTCGCAAATATTTGTCAGTATAATCAAAGCTTTTCAACTTACTAAAATATAATTTCAAAAAAAATAACACACTAATCTGATTTGGATTAGTGTGTTATTTTTTTGAGTTTATAATTATTTAGGCTGTTTTCCGATGTATGCAAGGATACCGCCGTCTACATAGAGAACGTGACCGTTTACGAAATCGGATGCATCGGATGCCAAGAATACTGCAGGTCCTACGAGATCTTCAGGATCTCCCCATCTTTCAGCAGGAGTTTTTGCAAGGATGAAAGAATCAAAGGGGTGTTTTGAACCATCAGGCTGTACTTCACGGAGAGGAGCAGTCTGAGGTGTTGCAATGTAGCCGGGTCCAATGCCGTTACACTGAATGTTGTATGCACCATATTCAGAACAGATGTTCTTTGTGAGCATTTTGAGACCGCCTTTTGCTGCAGCATATGCAGAAACTGTTTCTCTTCCGAGTTCTGACATCATTGAACAGATGTTAATGATTTTTCCGTGACCTTTTTTGATCATGGAAGGAATAACTGCTTTTGACATAATGAAGGGAGCGTTGAGGTCAACATCAATAACCTGTCTGAATTCTGCTGCTGTCATTTCGCACATAGGAATTCTTTTGATGATACCTGCGTTGTTAACGAGAATGTCAACTACGCCAACTTCTTTTTCGATTGTTGCAATAAGTTCTGCTACAGCATCTTCATTTGTTACGTCACAAACATAACCTTTTGCTTCGATGCCTGCTTCTTTGTATGCATCCATACCTTTGTTAACAAGATCCTGGTTTATATCGTTGAATACGATTTTTGCACCTGCAGCAGCAAGACCTGATGCAATTGCAAAGCCAATACCATAGGATGCACCTGTAACGAGTGCTACTTTTCCGTCAAGACGGAATTTGTTCATATCATACATTATTTTTTCCTCCTGAAAAATTATTATCTTAAATCTTTTGTTTCGATGAAGTCCATATCATCAAATTCCTGATTTTCACCACACATTGCCCAGATGAAAGAGTATGCTTTTGTGCCAACACCTGAGTGAATTGACCAACTTGGGCTGATTACTGCTTCTTCATTGTGCATGATGATGTGACGTGTTTCGCCGGGTTCGCCCATCATGTGGAATACGGCATCGTTTTCACCCATATCAAGATAGAGATATACTTCCATTCTTCTGTCGTGAGTGTGACAGGGCATTGTGTTCCAGTTTGAACCGGGTTCAAGCTGTGTGAGACCCATTGCAAGCTGACAGCTCTTTATTACATCGGGATGGATGTATTGATTGATAACTCTCTTGTTACAATCTTCAACTGTTCCGCAAGGAACTTTTCTTGCTTTTGTGATGTCAATTTTAACGATAGGATATTCTTTGTGTGCAGGGCAGGAACTGATATAGAATTTTGCAGGATCTTCGGGATCTGCGCTTTTGAAAGTAATATCTTTATTGCCCATACCGATATAGATACCGTCTCTGGGGTTCATTTCATATTCAACACCATCAATGGTGATTACACCTTTACCGCCAATGTTGATACAACCCATTTCTCTTCTCTGAAGGAAATAGTCAGCAGCGAGTTCTTTTCCTGCTGAAAGTTTGAGAGTTGCTTCAACAGGCATAACACCGCCTGTGATGATACGGTCAATGTGGCTGTATACCATGCGAACGTTATCCTTTGTGAAAAGACTTGCTATATGAAATTCTTCTCTTAATCTGTCTGTTGTGTAGTGTTTAACATCTTTTGAGTTTGATGCGTTTCTGATTTCCAAAGTTTTCCACTCCTTTTTAATATATTTTCCGTAAACTTCTATCTGTGAAAGTGCCGCCCATGAAAGAGGGTATGACACCTGTGTCAGACGTTTCAAGATTATGTATTCTGTTTCTTTCTTTTCAGGAAGAATTACTTCCTGACCTGCACTTATGCCTTCAAAATTTCCTGTTACGGTTGTACCGTCGGAAAATTCAAAGTCAATTGCTTTCCAAAAAGTATCGTGAGGAAAATCTGCTCTTAAAAAGATTACGATTTTGTCAACTTCAACTTTCTGGCCAAAATCAAGACGATATTCAAGGTCGTCTCTTGCACCGCCTGCCCATGAGTTATATGGGTATGCGCCGTGACCTTCGTTTTGTGTATTGCCGTCTATGGCATTTCTTTCATAGAAACAAGGTTCACCTCTTGTTACAAAGTTTGCACTTGCGTGGGGGAAGAATCTGTCTTCACCGTGCTTGTCATGAGGGTTAAGAGCGATGTTACGATATGCATAAATCTCATCATCACCCACTTCTCTTGCTGAAAGAAGATGCTCATCTCCGCCAAATGCATCAGGCTCATAGCCTGCCATAAGAGGACCCATGGGAACTTCATAGATGAAGGACTTGTTGGGAATGTGAACAATGCTCTCGCCTATTTTTTCGTCCAGTTTCACAGCAACAAATTCGCCCTCGGATATATCCACACGGATTTTGTCACCTTCAACGTATTCGCCTTTATAGGTTACTGCAATGTTTTTGCCCTCTGCTTTGAACTTGAGTTGTCCTTTTTTGTCAATAACTTTTAGGTAAATAATTTTTACCACCTCCGTATATATGATAAATGAATCATCAGATATTCATATGTAATTTGATTATACTAAATCAAGGATAAAAAGTCAAGGTTTGTTAAGTTATTATCAGAAAACACAATAAATGGGGATATAAAACATTCTTGCGAATATTTTTATACCCCCAAAAGTTCCTGATTTACAAGATTATTCAATTATATTTCCGTCTGTTGAAATTGTTACAACTCTCCACGGAATAAACTTGCCGCTTGTTTGAAGAGCATTTTTCACAGCGTTTTCAATGCCGCCACAGCAAGGAACTTCCATGCGGACAACGGTCACGCTTTTTATGTTGTTATTTTCGAGTATGGCAGTGAGTTTTTCTGTATAATCTCCATCGTCAAGTTTCGGGCATCCAATAAGTGTTATGTGATTACGGATAAATTCATTGTGGAAATTCCCATATGCATATGCACTGCAATCAGCCGCCACCAAAAGATTTGCTCCGTCAAAGTATGGCGCATTTACGGGTACAAGTTTAATCTGAACGGGCCACTGTGAAAGTTTGCTTGTGTTTTCAGATGCTACAGATGGTGTGGTGCAGGTGCAACTTTCACGCAGAATGGATTTTGACCGGGTTCCGGGGCAACCGCATGGAAGGGACTGAGAAAGTTTTTGTTTTTTTGCTTTGAGCACTTCTGCTTCATTGTAGGCAGGTGCCTCCCTTTCTTCAAAGGAAATTGCATCAACAGGACAAGCCGGAAGACAATCTCCAAGACCGTCACAATAATCTTCACGAGTGAGTTTCGCTTTTCCGTCTATCAGTTCAATGGCACCTTCGTGGCAAGCATTAACACAAAGACCACATCCGTTGCACTTTTCTTCATCAATTTTAATAATCTTCCTTATCATGTCATTTCCTCCTATTTTATTGACTTTACGGGTATATTATAATATAATAATTAAAACAAATCGGTTGTATTTACAACGAAAGGTGGAAAATATGAAAAAATTTATTTCCATATTAAAAAGGACACAGATGTTTTCCGGCGTGGGCACAGATGAAATAGATTCTATGCTTTCATGCCTTGATGCAAGACTTGGCGAATTTGACAAGGGCGAATATGTAATAAGACAAGGTGAGCATTTAAACGATATTATTGTGTTGGTGGATGGAAATCTGCATATCCAAAAGGATGACTATTGGGGCAACAGAAGCATATTGGGTCAACTAACAACAGGTGAAATGTTTGGAGAAGCCTATGTGGCTCCCGAAAGCGGGGCTGTGCTTAATGATGTTGTTGCCATAGAAAAAAGCACGGTTATATTTTTTGATGTGAAACGCATACTTACAACTTGTTCCACTGCTTGCAGATTTCATTCACTGGTGGTGCAAAATTTGTTTTTTTCAATTTCTTCCAAAAACAGAAAACTTGTTCAGAAACTTGGACATATGTCCAAGCGTTCCACCAGAGAAAAATTAATCTCATATCTTTCGGAAGAAGCAAAAAAGCAAAACAGTTCAAGTTTTTCTATTCCCTTTAACCGTCAGCAACTTGCAGATTTTCTTTCGGTTGACAGAAGTGCCATGTCAAACGAACTTTGCAAAATGCGGGATGAAGGAATGATCGTTTTTGAGAAAAATCATTTTAAATTATTGGAATAAAACCCCGATTTTCCATAAAATGACAAAATCCCACATTCTCTTTGCGATGCATCATAAACGCACCTGAAACAAGAAAACGACTGTAAAACATATAGCATATTTTTATTGACTATTATCGGAATATATGGTATATTTATCTTGCGACATAAAACTGTATATTTTATTTCTTTCAACAGAATGTGTTTTTACTATTTGGTAAAAATGCAGGCTCTATTCTATATGCATTCTGTTGTTTCAGATGATATATGGTTTTGTGTCGCAGCAAAAGCAGCCTTGCATTTTTCGTGCATCTGCTTTTGCGGGTGCACTTTTTTTATTTGCACCAAAAACAACTGTCGCCAAACAATAATCGAGTAGGAGGCTAACCATTAGTTGATTAGCCGACCTCTCACACCACCATGCGTACCGTTCGGTACACGGCGGTTCAATCATATTGAGTGCAAAGACTTGTATGCCTCGGATATGTCATAATATCCACGGCGTGCAAG
>JAZONV010000012.1:0-20947 GCA_045654685.1 Clostridia bacterium
CTCAAACGAATTATTTTTGAAGCCTTTCAATTTGTCGGTCTTGAAGGGCGACAGCCCATCTGCGACCTCCGCAGTAAAATTCTCCTAAAAATAATCCGTTTGAGATGTGAGCAGTTTTATCAGTGGCAATTTTTTCTAAAACAAGGAAAAGCTCGCAGGGAATACTTCCGTATTATCAAGGGGTTTGACACAGTTTTAGGGAAAATTGCCCTGCTAAAACCAATAGGTGTTCAAGTCTTACTGCACTAGTGCATCAAGGTTTTTCGTGCTTATTGCCTCGCCTTTTTTCATACGGTGCAATGTGTTGGCAGAAAAGCCCTGCTTGAAAATAAGGCTATATTCAGTTATATCTTTTTTATATAGGGTTTCATAGAATGGCTTGTAACTAATCATTTTTATCACCAATAATATTTTAAGTATACTCAAGGCATTGACTATACCCAAAACATTGAGTATAATTATATTGATTATTAAATAATTACAGGTGTTTTGAGTATAGGGAGGAAAAAATGAAAAACAAGTTTTTAAAATTAACACTTCTAATAGCCTTTGCTGTTATGCTTTTTGCCATACCAAATGATGCAGATGCAGCCACATATGATATCTATACATACACAATAAGTGGAAATGAAATTACAATTACGGATTGTAAAACCAATGCTTCGGGTGCAATAATTATCCCCAAAGAAATAGAAGGCAAAAAGGTGACAAGCATAGGGGAGTGGGCGTTTTATGGTTGTACATCCCTAACCTCAATCACAATCCCCGAATCTGAGACAAGCATAGGTAGTTCTGCGTTTAGAGGTTGTACATCCCTAACTTCAATCACAATCCCCGAATCTGTGACAAGCATAGGTAATTATGCGTTTGAAGATTGTACATCCCTAACCTCAATCACAATCCCCGAATCTGTGACAAGTATAGGGAACCATGCGTTTTATGATTGTACAGCCCTTACCTCAATCACAATTCCTGACTCTGTTACAAGTATAGGAGATAGTGCGTTTTGGTATTGTGAATCCATTACATCAATTACAATCCCTGACTCTGTTACAAGCATAGGCGATTATGCGTTTTCGCGTTGTACATCTCTTGCCTCAATCACAATCCCCGAATCTGTGACAAGTATAGGGTACGAGGCGTTTTATGGTTGTACATCCCTCACCTCGATCACAATCCCCGAATCTGTGACAAGCATTGAGGACTATACGTTTAGAGGTTGTACATCCCTAACCTCAATCACAATCCCCGAATCTGTGACAAGCATAGGTAGTTCTGCGTTTTCTGGTTGTACATCCCTTACCTCAATCACAATCCCTGAATCTGTGACAAGTATAGGTCCTTTGGCATTTAGAGATTGTGATGATTTAGAGGGGGTGTATATAATAGATGTCGGAGCGTGGTGTAATATAGAATTTGGAGGTTACTACGCTAATCCACTATACTATGCTAGAAATTTATATCTTAATGAAAATCTTGTAACTCAACTCGAAATCCCAGATAGTGTATCAAGCATCAGTAATAATGCGTTTTACAGATGCTCGTCTTTGGTTTCAATAAAAATCCCCGAATCTGTGATAAGTATAGGAGAATGTGCGTTTTATGGTTGTAAATCCCTCACCTCAATAAAAATCCCCGACTCTGTTACAAGTATAGGGGGTTCTGCGTTTGATTATTGCACATCCCTAACCTCAATCACAATTCCCGATTCTGTGACAAGTATAGGGCGTGGTGCATTTGAAGATTGTTCATCCCTTGAAGAAATAACTCTTCCTTTTATTGGTGCAAAAAGGGGAATAACCGGAACTTTTGACTCGGTTTTTGGATATATATTTGGGTATTCAACATCAAGCGAGAGTGGCACTACACGTCAATATTATTCTGATTCCGGATCGGTATATTATTATATTCCATCCACTTTGAAAAAAGTGACAATAACAGACGAAACTGTGATTCCCCATGGTGCATTTTACAATTGTGTCAATCTGACAGATGTGATAATAGAGGGTAATCCCACGGCAATTATGGCAGCGGCATTTATGGGACATGAAAATCTTTGGAACATAACAATCAAAAGCAAAAATGTCCGTTATGCAAACGGTCAGATGTTTAATATTACCGATATGCCTACCATATACGGATATGAAGGTTCTACAACAGAAGCCTATGCAGAAAAGTATGAATTCTGGTTTGTACCCATCGGTGGTGATGAACCATTGGAAAAATATACAATTGATGCAGATGCAAGCCTTGTAAACGGCAAAATTGTCATAGACATAACAACAAACAAACCCGTAACCGACCAGGCTCTCCATGTTGCATTATATAATGATGCTACAAAACTTGTGGACTACATTGTCGTTCCATTGAACAAAACATATAACAGTTTCAATGTTGTTTTCAAAGATGAACAAAATTCATCCTTTGCCAAGGTGTTCCTTTGGGACGGATTGGAATCAATGACTCCTGTTGCTCAGGCAAAAACTGTTACGATTAAAAATAAATAACAGGAAACAAAAATCGGAACCGAAAATTAATCTCGGTTCCGATTTGGTTTATAAAATAATATTAAAGAATGATTCAAAGTACAATAGCATCTTTGGCGGTAGCCTGTCGAGTATAACTGCTTAATTAAAGTTTGTTTTGATGGCAAATTCGCCCATTCGATCAGTCGATTAAATCTTCAATCTCGCATCCCAGGGCTTTGGCAAGGTTTGCCACCATTTTTACCTGAGCCTTGCTGATATCATTTTGCTTTTGCTCATACAGTTGAATCATACGCAGCGACACCCCTGATTCATCGCTTAACTCTTTTTGAGTAAAGCCCCTTGCTCTGCGGATTTTATGGAGTTTGGTTTTTTCATTTGTCTTATTTCTGTTTATGATTTTTTCTGCATCTTCCACAAATTTGCTCTCATCTGCTTCGTGGAGAATATACATTGACATTATTTTAGAAATTGTCAGGCCATTTGATGCAATATCTTCAAACCTTCTGCCGCAATACCATTGATAGTATGCCAAAATCCAGCCTGCCCAATATTCCCTGCCCTTAAAGTCGGGGCTTGATGCAGGTGTACCCGACGGAGTAATATTTGTTGCGTTAAGAACAGCCTCGCAAAGTTCTACGCCCGACATACCGGTTATATATTTAGGGTTTCCTTTTTCAAATTTTGATGCTATCCCTGAATTTATAAACCAGGAAAAAAACTCATCAGGGTCATAATTCAAATCGCAAACAGCATATTCTAACATATCTGCCAAGTTGTGCATTGCATCATCCAAGTATAACTCGTTGTAGGCGTTCATCCTCATTTTTCCACCTTTCTCTCATGATATCAAGAATGTAAACTTCAGTATCGATAGTCCTTTTCCCTTTTTCCTTTCGGAATTCGTATCTGGCCTCGGTATCTCTTGCAAGTTTTTTGGGGTAATATATTTCTTGTCGGGCCGGTATTGCTTTTTCAAAATTGACAAGTTCAAATGCCCTTTCGCTTTTCAAAGTTATTTGCTCCCCGAGTTTTCCAAGAACCATGGCCGACTCCAGCTGCGAAAGTGAAATGGTACTGTTTAAAAATGCCGTGGCAAATGAAAAATAGGAATCGTCAGCACGATATCCCTTTATTATGTCATAGTTTTTGTAATCAATTGAAAAATTATCATCTATATATGTCTTGGCTTGTCTTGCCACATCTGAGCCAATGCGAAATTTTCTGTTCTCCAGAAGAACAGATAACCAGTTCAGTATGTTATACTCTCCGCTTGTAAGTGAAAGAATTTTTAAATCCTTGATTTCAATGGTATATTTGTTTGCATAACCGCTTGTTTCTGACGAACAAGCCCATTCCTTGGCAAGTTCTGAACTTTCAGTACAATAAAAACCAAGTCCGTAATCATTGTTGGGATTTCCAAGGCCAAAGGTTGGTTTCTCAATAATTTTCGGTGAACCGTGATATATTATAAGCATGTATATCCCCCTCCTGTATCGTCACACCGATATTTGTGCTTATATTGTATCGTTAAACCGATATTTTGTCAACACCTTTTTAGAATTTCATATATTGTTTTCTGTAATCTTAAATATTTGGGTGTTAAAACGAAAGCCTAAACTTTTTACTCTTTACTAAAGAGACAAAATATGCTACAATTAATATAATATTTTTTCACACAAAGAGGTGACTCAAGTGGTATCAAAAGTTTTTTCGGGAGCTGTTTTCGGAGTGGAAGCATTCCTTTTGACAGTTGAGGCAGATATGTTTTCGTCTCTTCCCGGTATAGATATAGTTGGTCTTGCAGATACTGCAGTTAAGGAATCGAAAGAAAGAATAAAGGCGGCTCTTAAAAATTCCGGGTTTGCCATGCCTCAAAAAAGAATTGTTATAAATCTTGCGCCTGCAAGCACAAAGAAAAACGGTGCATATCTTGATTTGCCCATTGCCCTTGCAATACTCATGGCATCGGGACAGCTTGAAAGAGAAAGATGTGACGGATATCTTGTTTTGGGAGAACTTGCTCTTGACGGAAGCATCCGAAGAGTTGACGGAACACTTCCCATGGTTATGGAAGCGGTGAAAAACGGAATAACAAAAGTTATTGTGCCCTACGAGAACGCATGCGAGGCGGCAATTGTCACAAATTGTGAGGTTTTTGGTGCAAAAAATCTTAAAGAAGCCGTAAGTCATCTCAAAGGTGAAGAGGAAATTGAAAAAACAGTAGTAGATACAGAAAGTTTCTTTGAAGAAGATTCTGCCCGCAGTCTTGACTTTTCAGACGTGAGAGGTCAGGAAAGTGCAAAAAGAGCTCTTGAGGTTGCGGCAGCCGGCGGACACAACTGTCTGATGATTGGCTCACCCGGTTCGGGAAAAACCATGCTTGCAAAAAGAATTCCCACAATACTTCCCTCCCTCACCTTTGATGAGGCTCTGGAGGTTACAAAAATATATTCAATTGCAGGTCTTCTTGATTCTGACATACCTCTTGTCACAAAACGTCCTTTCCGCTCACCTCATCATACTGTTTCAAATGTGAGTATGACAGGTGGAGGCACAATACCCCATCCGGGAGAAATAAGTCTTGCTCACAGAGGAGTACTTTTTTTAGACGAATTCCCTGAGTTCAAAAAAGATGCAATAGAAGCCATGAGACAACCTCTTGAAGACGGCAATCTGACGGTGTCAAGGGTTGCGGGAAGTGCAACATTTCCAAGCACCGTTATGCTTGTTGCAAGTATGAATCCGTGTCTTTGCGGAAATTTTGGCGACCCATCAAAGGAATGTACATGCACTCCTTTGGCGGTAAAAAAATATTTAGGAAAAATTTCTGGCCCTGTTATGGACAGAATAGACATTCAGGTTCAGGTTCCGTCTGTGAAATATGAGGACATTTCATCAGACAGAAAAGGAGAGAGCTCCGAAAGCATCAGAGAAAGAGTTGAAAGAGCAAGAAAAATTCAACTTGAACGCTTTGAAGGTACGGGAATATATTCAAATGCGCAGATGAGTGCATCCATGATTGAAAAATATTGTCCCCTGACTGATGAGTGCAAAGTGCTTATGGGTCAGGTGTTTGAAAAGATGGGGCTATCTGCCAGAGCACATTCAAGAATTTTAAAGGTTGCACGTACCATTGCCGATCTTGACGGTAGTGAAAACATTTCTCCGTCCCACATTGCAGAGGCAATAGGATACAGAAGTCTTGACAATAAAATGAAACTGTAGAGGATGAAACTATGCTGAAGATTATCAATAAATTTCTGAATTTTATATTATGGATTCTTGTGCCATATTTTCTTGCAAGTGTTGCAACGAAATATTTTGGCATAGAAATGGGAATCGGTGTTGTGATACTCACCTTTATTGCCCTTTTTCTGAAATTCAAAGCCACCATATACACCCTTGTTGCCGCAAGGAAGTTCTCCACAAGTCACGAGGATGGATTCAAATGGTATCAAAAAGCCTATGACACGGGAAAAATGAATGCACAGCAATCACTTATCTATGCATATCTTCTCATTCGTGACGGTCACATTGACAAGGCTCACAGACTCATAAATTCTGTGACAACCCAAAAAAAGGACAGACTCACCCCGTCCAACATTCAGGCATCCGAGCTTAATCTTGCTTTGATTTTATGGAAAAAAGGCGACCTTTCGGGAGCCATTGAACTCATGGAAAAAATTGGCGGCGAGGGCTATCGTTCAACTGTATACTACAGCAATCTCGGACTTTTCTACACTTTGAATAACCAGCTTGAAAAAGCAGAAGAAATCACCCTTGAAGCTCTTGAATTCAACCCTGCCGATGCAGGAATAAGAGACAATCTCGGATTTATATATTACAAAAAGGGAGAAACAGACAAGGCTCTGGAGGTGTATGAAAAGCTTTTTGAAGACACCACTCCAACCTTTACGGAAGCCTTCTATAATTACGGTCTTGTCCTTGAGGAAAAAGGCGACTTCTCCGGTGCTATGCAGCAATATCAAAAAGCAAGAAGCTGTCCCGAAAGATATCTTTCTCCCGTAAAACTCATTCACATAGACATGGCTCTTTCAAGAGTTGAGGAGAAAATCCTGCCATGAAATATGTATATTTTGACTGCTTTGCAGGAATTGATCCCTTTATGATTCTCGCAGCTTTTGCCGATATGGGAACCGATGCAAAAACTTTTGAAAAGCATTTTTTGCCCGGTGTCTCGATTTCTTTTGGCAAAGAAAAAAGGCTTGGGATGGATTCTGTAGTTGCGCATTTTGATTCAAGCTATCCTCAAAAAAATGTGGGTGCAAAAGAGATTGAGTCGCTGATTGAGAGCGTGTCTCACATGGGAGAGTGCGAAAAGGTTTTGAAAACATATTTTTCAATTCTCAAAGAAACTTGTTTTTTCGACCCCGAAAATGCACAGTTTGATATTTTTGAACAATCTATATACATTTCTGCAATTTGCGCAATATGGAATGAAATAAAGGCAATTGGCGGGGAAAAAATATATGTTTCCCCCATATTCACATCTTCCGAAGAAGGACTCTTCGGAGCATATACAAAACCTGAAACTTTGTGCATTTCAAAAAAATATGCCATAGAAACCCGATTGGCAAAAGAATATGAAGAAATATTTTCCCCTTGTGCTTCAGCAATGCTGGCATCTTTTGGCGCACAATCTGTATCGGGATTTACGCCCTCATCTGTCCTGAAAATCGGCTATGGTGCAGGAAAGTGGGAACTTCAGACTCTTGCCAATGTTTTGAGGGTGGTCATAGGCGAAGATTTTTCGGATTCTCTCATGTTTGGAGAAGAACTTATGGGGAGTTTTGCAAAAAATCCTGATTATGCAGGGATGAAAGAGAGATAAACATGAAAAAAGTTACGATAAACAAAAATGATGCAGGACAAAGACTTGACAAATTTCTTTTCAAGTTCTTTTCGTCGATTCCTGCATCAATGGTATATAAGGGAATTCGTAAAAAAAGAATAAAAGTCAACGGCAAAAAAAGCGAAATAGGATATATGCTGAAAGAAGGGGACCTTTTAGAGCTATACATAAACGATGAGTTTTTTGAAGAAAAAGAAAAGGATTTCGATTTCAGAGACCTCAATCCCAATCTGAAAATTGTCTATGAAGACGAAAATATTCTTCTTGCCGACAAAGGCGTCGGAATAAGTGTTCACGATGACGAAACGGAAACAAAAAACACTCTCATAAATCAGATAAAAGCATATCTTTACAAAAAAGGGGAATATGACCCCGAAAAGGAAAATTCCTTTGCTCCCGCTCTTTGCAACCGCATTGACAGAAACACATCGGGAATTGTTATTGCGGCAAAAAATGCATCTTCCTTAAGAATATTAAATGAAAAAATCAAAGAAAGAGAAATCAATAAGTATTATCTCTGTCTGGTTAAGGGGAAGATGGCGGAGAAGGAAAAAACCCTCAAAACCTATATTGTAAAAAACGAAAATCAGAACAGAGTATACTGTCATTCATCTCCCGTGGAAGGGGGAAAAACTGCCATAACAAAATATAGAGTGATAAAAGAAGGGAATCTGACCTCCCTTCTGGAAGTGGAACTTCTGACGGGAAGAACCCATCAGATAAGAGCCCACCTTGCATCTGTGGGTCATCCTCTTGCAGGAGATGGAAAATATGGCACAAATGAGTTTAACAAAAAAGTGGGAATGAAATATCAGGCTCTCTATTCCTACAAACTGCAGTTTGATTTTTCAGACGAAAATGAGCTTTCTTATCTTACGGGAAAAACTTTTCAAGTGGAAGATGTTCCTTTTGCAAGGGATATTCCGTAAAAAAACGAACAGCAATACAATAAATTTTTACTGTATGGAAAGATATGGAAAATTCCGTTAAACCCTATGTTTTTATTCTCAAACCCAATACCATATTTAACATCTTCATACTTTTCTTTTTGAATGAGGTTATTAAGAGAAGCAGTTGCTCCGTCTGCTGTCTTCGCCTCAACAAGAACGAGAGATTTTGCATCCTATACAATCTATCGTCCCCAAACCGAATAAACAAACAAAAAGAACAAACTCCTTTTCGGGAATTTGTTCTTTTTTGTGTGAGTTTATTTTTCTGTAAATATATTACTCTCCGATTATCTCAACCGTCTTATTATAGTGTGATTTCAGCGCCGCTGTTGCAAGAGTGTGGGAAAGTCCGGTTTCTTCAGGGGTGAAAAGACCGAAGGGAACCTCTTTTCCTGAATATTCAAGCATAAATGCGGCAATCTGCTGCTGAATTGCATCGGTAAATCCAAATTCAAAGATGGGGCCTGTGATGGTTTTTATCATAGGCTTATAGCCTATGATGATTCTGTTCCATGACTGTTCTTTTCCCCAGGTGGAAGTGTAATAGAAGGCATTTGCATCATCACTTGTGAAGCGTGCACTACAGTCCATTCCGTAAATTTCAAAGAACCAGCGGTTGGTTGAACCGGGGCACATTCTCTTTGTTTCAAAGGTCATGGGAATTTCGTCACCATCTGCATTTTTGGTTGTGCAAAAGATTGTACAGTTGTCAAAGGTGTCACACACTGCCATGCCGCCCTTGCCGTCGGGACGTTCTTTTATGATGTTTGAAAAATGCGCTCTCACGGTTTCAGGCTTAAAGCCAAGACGGAAAGGAACGTGTTGTGTGTGGATTCCAAGGTCGCCAAGGCATCCGTATTCACCGTTGAATTTCACCATTCTTTTCCAGTTGATGGGCTTTTGCGTATCCATATCACTACAGTGGTTAAATCCGCAGTGGATTTCCAGAATTTTGCCGAATTTTCCCTCTTTATACCAGTTAATCATTGTCTGCATTGCAGGATAGTATGGGAATTCACTGCAACATCTTACAAAGGTGTTGGGGTTCTCTTCCAGTGTCTTTAAAATGTTTTCATTTGCGGCTTTATCAATACCAAAGGGTTTTTCACCAAGAAGCGCTTTTCCGCTTTTTATGATGTTGATGTAGAATTCTTCGTGAAGATTGTGAGGAACAGCGCAATAAATCGCGTCTATATCATCTTTTTCCAAAAGTTCCTTATAGTCAGAAACCGCATATTTTATTTCAGGAAAGTTTTTCTTGAACCATTCCATTTCCTGAGGCACAACCGAGCAGATTCCAACGATTTCAGGCTGTGGCACATCCTCGGTTAAGTGACACCAGCGAGCCGCTGCAGATGCAAATTCTCTTGCCATAAGTCCGCAACCAACAAGACCGAATCTTACTTTTTTCATAATATCTTCCTTTCGTTAACTCAAATGCGAAATTCGAAGTGAGAAATAATTGTTCAAACTCGCCTGTGGCGAATTTGCTCCATTTGAAGAATATCTTCAAATCAATATCCAAAGTATTTTTCTGTCTCTGTTACAGCCTCTTCTATAATGTCAAGTCCTTTTAATGCAACATCATCATCCAAAATCATCGGAGGTGACATACGCAGAATGTGACCTGACGGTACCCATGCAAGACCTTTTTCAAATGCTTTTTTGTAAATCATTGTGCCTGCCTCTGCAAAGGGTTCTTTTGTTTCTTTGTCTTTTACGATTTCAATTGCCTGGAGACATCCTATTGCACGAACGTCGCCGATGATTGAGTGAGATGCTTTCATTTCTTCCATTTTCTTCAGCATAATTTCACCAAGGTGAATTGAACGTTCGTTGAGATTTTCTTCTTCAATAACTTTTATTGATTCAAGTGCGGCGATACATGCCATTGGGTTGCCGCCATAACTTGAAGATGCGGAAATTTTTTCTATTGCAGGAGCAAGGTCTTTTGAAACTGCAAGGGCAGTTACGGGGAACCCGTTACCAAAGCCTTTTCCGAGAGTTGTGATGTCTGCAGTGGTATCCCAGTGGTCCATCGCAAGCCACTTTCCGGTTCTTGCCATGCAGTTGAGAACTTCATCTGCAAAAAGGAGAATGCCTCTCTTGTCACAAAGAGCACGGAGTGCGGGGATGAAGTCATCGGGAGGAATAACTGTTCCGCCCCATCCCTGAACAGGCTCTAAAACTATTGCCGCAACATTTTTGCCTCCTGATGCACATTCGTTATCCAGCATACCTTCAATCATTCTTATGTAGGGGGATGAATCTTTCCATGCTTCTTCGGGAGTTCTTCCAAAGAAATCACGATAGGGGTTTGGTCTTGGAGCAAGCATAAATCCGGGTGCTCTCATATGGGTGTCGTCACCTACAACAGCGAGAGAGTTTGCACCGTAGGTTTTGCCGTGGAAATCTCTCCAGAAGGAGATAAATTCCTGTTTTCCCGTTGCGGCACGCGCACAACGCAGACCTGCTTCAACTGCGGTTGTTCCTGAATCATAGAACTGGAAACCTGCAAATCTTCCACCGGTGATTTCGTGCATTTTTTCGACGAGTTCCATTTTAACTTTTGTTGTAAAGTCGTGGCAGTTCATAAGATTTTTCGCCTGATTTGCAACTGCCTCGCTGATTTTCGGGTGGCAATGGCCAAGACCTGTTACATATATACCTGACGAAAAATCTATATATGTGTTTCCGTCAACGTCTTTAAGGGTGTAGCCATAGCCTGATTCAAAAGCGACAGGAAAAAGTTTTACCTGACTGGAATAACCTTTCATATATTTTGAACATCTCTCGTGATATTCAATAGATTTGGGACCGGGAACAGTTTCCGATACCATATTGGGAATTGTATTAATGTCAACGCTTGCCCAGTTTTTACTCATAACATTTAACCTCTTTCTTTATATTATTCAAACATTTTATTGATTTCATTGATTGTGTGTCTTGTGAGAAGATCTCCGCCTTCGTGTCCCGTGGTACCGCTTGAAATGTAGGCGCTGTAATGACCGCCTTTTTCAGCTTTTTCTGTTGGCAGATAGCCGTGAGAACCGCAGCAAAGCTGAACGATAAAGGTCTGCTGTGCTTTGCTTCTTGCCTTGATTCGGTTGCCGTAGTCAAGGAAAAGTTCGTAGGGGTTTGTGGCAATTGCAATGTTTCCGAGACGGATTATGTGATACTCAATTGTATCAACTTCTGATGTTTGCTGCAGGCGATATCTTGCAATGAGTCCTGCATGAACATGCATGCGTGCATTGTCTTCAAAGTCAAAATTGTCTTTATCTTTATTTTTTTCAATATAATATTCAATCTCTCTTATAGCATGGTTATACTCTTCGATTGTTGCTTTTCGAAGGGGCACATCAAGAGATATGATTTTGTGTTCAAAAACCGCTTCGCTCTGATAGTCTGTAATTTCCTCATATACCGATGCAATTTCGTTGGAAATTCTTTTTCCCACTCTGTTGCATCCGGACACATCATACATTGACGGGTCTGCTTTTCTGGTTATGAGGTTTGGTCTCTTAACATTTGGGTCGTCAATGGGTGTTTCAGGGTCAACCCATCTCACAAGGTCACGGGGACACTGGTCTCCGCCTGCTCCTCCAAGACCGAGAAGGAAAATATCATTTCCGAATTTTTCCCGGAGGTTTGCCTTTGCTCTGCCCCAGTAGTCGGCAGAAATAAAGCTTCTTTGTTCCAGAATCTGTGCAGGGCAGGCAATGTTTGCAACAATACCTGTGAGTTTTTTGTTTTTGTCAAAAGTATATAAAAGTTCAATTCCCGAGTCGTTTCCGCCTTCGAGGGAAGTGAAGTTTGCGGTGTTGGTGTCGCCCCACATCTGAGCAGAGCCGTCGTCATAGCAAACTCTTCTGCACATTCCAACAGCGGCTCTTCCGAATTCGTTGGAAATGAGCGCTTCTGCTTTGTTTTCCCATGCATTTTTTGCCGCCAGAGCAATTTTGTCTGTTACAAATTCTATTGCTTCATCGGGAGTTATTACGGAACTGTCGGGACTAACCATTTCTTCATAGTTTTTGCCTTCCGGAAGAAATTCGCGCAAAACCTGAAGGCTTGTACCTTTAGGCGGGAATTTTTCGCTGTAGGCTTTCCCGAGTTTGTGGGACGTGTGAGTGTGGGTGGCTGCAACAATAAGTTTTCTTGTGTCAAAATCAGGCAAAAGAACCTTCAACTTTTCTCTTGCAATGTCAAGTTGATTGTCCGAGATGTTTGTAATGTCGGCAGATACCAGAATCATCTGTTCACCCTTTGATTCAACTGCCATTGCAGTAACCGTAATTTCAGATTCAACATATTCTGAAATTCTTTCAAAAAACTGTCCTGCCAGGCTGACCTTTTTTTCGGGGACAATGCTCTCTTCCGCCCAACCTATATATATACTCATATTCAGATCACCTCAATACCTAAAATATCACAAAGATTTTTAATAAGTTCTGTGTTGTCACCATAGGAAATGATGTAGTGCTGACACATAACGTTTTGTGCAAAGTGTTCCACGTCATCAAGAAGAATTTCAAGACCGGGAAGCTGTGGTGCCGGTTGTGTCCAGCCTGCTTCTTCCCATTTTCTTGGTGTGATTCCTTCACCTTTTACCATGTGCATATAATACATTCCGTCGTCATAGGTGAGACGGCACATTGTAACTTCTCCTTGCTTAACCTTGCTCACATTAAGGATTCCTTCCGAAAGTTCACCAAATGCCGCCGGCATAACTGTTACACCGCCGTCTGTCACCTCTGCAGGAACATAGTCAGGAACACCGGCAAGGACTCTGTCGGTGAAGAATTCATAGAATTCAAGGTAGAATGCACATTGTCCCGTGAGATATTTCACCATAAGCTGTGTGATATTTCCCAGAGAGTCGTTTTCGGGGATTGTGCAAAGACCCTCTTCATCAGCAAGGAGCATAAATATGGGAGCAGGGGGGAAGCCGAGAAGTTTTTTCATTCCGTCAACATCTTTTAAGGATATTGCATCATAGCCTCTCTCAATGCATATTGCTTTAACTGCCAGATAATATCCTGCCGCAAGTTTTAGACTTTCGGGATTGGCAGGACGGACAAAGTTCCATTTGGACATGCATTTGTCAATCACGGCTTGTTTTTCATCATCGGTTATTTTTTCGAATCTCTGCTGAATTTCAAGCATTTCAAAGGTTTCAATTTCGGGTCCGATTTCCCGCTTCAGAGATGGACCGTCAACCTGAGTGCCGTAGAGATTCATATCACGGTAGCCTGCCATACCGCTTCTTGCGTGACGGAGTTTTTTTGCGGCAGATGCTGCCAATGCATAGTTTTTAACCGTTTTTGTTTTTGAAGGAAGACCGATTATGTCATACACATACTTGAATGTATATCCAAGATCATAAAAAGTTTTTCTGATGGCTGTTGTTCCTGCCTGGTCAGCGGTTGTAACAAGACGTCCGTCTTCCATCCATCCGCAAAGTCCCCAAAGTACCATGGGGATGTGTCTGAAATGTTCTGTAACTTTTACAACTGCATGGGTGGGAATCCATCCTGCAATACAAACAACAAGAACGTCAAAGTCCTTTCCTTTGAGAGTATCAACTGCCTTTTTAATGTCCTTTTCCTCATAGTCGTCTGTCACGGGGTATACAGACACAAGATCCATACCCTCTTTTTTCAGGTTTGCTTCCGCTTCACTGCATTTTTTTACAAGAATTTCATAGGGGGTGTTAACTTCCCCGAATCCCACAAATGCTGCTTTAATCATATTTCTTTCTCCTTTCTTGTGTTGAGAATATTATCATATTCCATATATTTTTCATAAACCCCGGAATAATCATTTCCGCCGGGTGTATATACCTTGTCTGTTTCAATCATCTCTGTTGCTTTTTGAACCGATTCAAAACATCCGCATCCCACGCCTGCAAGGATTGAAGAACCGAGACACGCAGTTTCCTTGTTTTTTAGAGTTACAAGAATTTTCCCCGTCATATCCGCTTTCATACTGCACCAGAGAGGACTCATTGCTCCGCCGCCCATTGCTCTGATTTCAGTTGCCGAAACACCCAGATAGTCAAGATTGCTCTTTAGTATGCAGGCAACAGCTTCCATGATGCTCCTTGCAAAATGTGCCGGAGTATGTTCGGGAGTGAGACCTGTGAAGCTTCCTCTTGCATCGGGGTTATATTTTGGCATTGTTGAGCCACAAAGATACGGAAGAAAAACAACTCCGTCACATCCTATGCTTATCTTTTGTGCCATTTCATCAATTTCGGAAAAACTCATGTGAGGCAAAAATGCATTTTTGAACCACTTCAGTGCCATTCCTGCGGTGGAGCTCCATGAAAGAAGACAATAGCTGTTGTCATAGTTATAGTGGCAGGGAACAATGCTTGACTCGTCATAGTCAGGAATGTTGTCCGTGGGTGCAAAAATTGCCATGGTAGTTCCCGTCATTTCGCTGACTCTGTCTTTGCCCGTTACCCCTGCACCGATTGCACCTGCAATCTGATCCATGGAGGATGTGACAACTTTTATGCCTTCATATTCGCCAATCATAACACCGCTGTCTGAAATTTTGGGGAGCATTTCCTTTGTCACTCCCATAAAATCCAGCATTTCCTCCCACCATATGCCCTCTCTTATGTCAAAATACAGACTTGAGGACTGGAGAGTTTTTTCTGTCACAAAATTGCCGGTGAGCTTATAGAGAAGATAATCCTCCAAAAGGAAAATCTTTTTTGTTTTTTTCCACACATCAGGCTCGTTTTCCCTGACCCACAAAAGTTTTGAC
Source organism: Clostridia bacterium (assembly GCA_045654685.1). Classification (GTDB taxonomy): domain Bacteria; phylum Bacillota; class Clostridia; order UMGS1810; family UMGS1810; genus RGIG1828. The sequence goes on from JAZONV010000012.1 coordinate 15,093, forward strand.
GCAGGCCATGTTGCGGTAATTTCGGGCTGGCCCGTAATTTCATAGACTTTTTTTCTGCCAAAATGTGCTTCGATCTCTTCTGCTTCTTTTGTTGCACGATTGTCAAGCCACACTATTGCATCCCTCACGGGCGTCCCCTCATCATCTGTCAGTATGAGAGTTTCGCATTGGGTATCAATGGCAAGGGCGTGGGGTTTTTCCGTCATGGTCTCCTTGTGCAGAATTTCTTTCAGGATTTCCCAATATTTTTCTGCTTCGAATTCTACAATATCACCTTTTACATTCAGGGTGTAATCCTTTGAGACGCACAACTTCTGTTGCAGTTTTTCATCAAACATTGCCGCCTTAACAGAGGTTGTTCCGTAATCAATTCCAAGTAAATTCATATTCTCTCCTTATACAATTCTGTTTTTATACCACTTATCACCTTTATATCTTATATAGAAAATAAATGTTCTTACAACCCAGTCGGATACCATTGCAATCCATACTCCCATAACACCGACACGGAAAATTTTTATAAGCACATATGCCGCACCGATTCTGAAAAGAAACATTGATGCACTTGCAACTATCATAACATATTTTGTGTCACCTGCCCCACGGAAAGCGGAGGGTAAAGCAAAACTTGACGGATACAGCAAGACGCAGCATGTGGCGTAGAGTATCAGAATATCCGTTGCAAATTTTTTCGCATCCGAAGAAATATTAAAGGCAGAAATTATGGGGTTCATAAATATGAAAAATATGGTTACAACAACGGCAGAGAAAACGTAATTGAGTTTTAAAATATGTTTTATATATCTTCTTGCATCCATCACATCATTTGCTCCGATACATTGTCCCACCACCGTCATCATAAGAGAGCAAAATGCGGTGTTTGCGCAAAGGATGAATGTGGCAAGATTTCTTGCAATATGGTCTGATGCAATTGCTGCTGTTCCAAGACTTGAAACAAGTCCTGCAATGAGAAGGGCGCCAAGCTGGAACATTCCTTGTTCAACACCGTTTGGAACAGATATTCCCAGGATTTTTGCCGCCATATTTTTGTCGAATCTCAATTTGAAAACGCTGTCAAGGAACACTTTGTTTCTGTGGCTTTTCAATTCAAAAAGCATGACAATTCCAACAACAGCCATAGCAATGAGAGTTGAAAGGGATGCACCCTGAACACCCATGTCAAAATTGTATATCAATATGTATTTTGTGATTATGTTAATTGCCATCATAATGATTGAGCCTGCAAGAGTAATGTTATTTCTGCCCATAACACGAAATTCTGCATTGCAGGCATAATACAGAGCTGTGAAAGGATAGGAAAGAGCGGTGAACAAAAAGTATTTGTTGCTGATGGCAAGCACCTCGGCTTCGGCATCTCCGAAGAAAATATTTATAATCTGACTTTTGAAACCGAGCATAAGAGCCATAACAAGAAATCCTATGGCAGGTACAATCAAAATGTTATTTTCAAGAGCCCTTTTGGAGTTTCCCTTGTCTTTGGCACCCATATACTGTGCCAGAACAACGCCCCCGCCCGTTCCGAGAGCGGAAAGGAACTGTTTTGCAAATGTGTCAATTCTGTTGACCAGAGCGACGCCTGCCACCGAAATTTCACCAAGGGATGAAACCATAAAGGTATCGACTATTCCGAGGAATCCAAGCATAAGTTGTTCAAAAATTACCGGCAGGATAAAGACAATCATTTCTTTGTTTGAAAACCTCGCATTTTCTTCCGGTTTCAAAACATGCATTGTATCCATCTCTTTCCTGAAAATATATGTTAAATATCAATGGTATAATTATTATATAACAACACAAATTCAATGTCAACAAAAAATTACGATTTTCTTTCTAAACTTTCGAAATCGAAAGAATAACGAAACCTTGAAAAAGAAAACGAAATCTGTTATAATAGAAAAATAATGACAAAAGAACGGAATGATATTTGTCAATTTAGCCGGCCACGGGCAATTTACATTCCCACATACGGAGGTACTCATGGAATTGAACGAAAGAAAACAAAAGATTCTTGAACTTCTTGAAAAAAACGGAAGTGTCGGAGTGACGCAGCTGAGCAGATTTTTCAAAATTTCGGAAGTTACTGTCAGAACATATCTTCAGGACCTTGAAGCAAAAGGTCTTCTTTCCCGTGTACACGGAGGCGCTATCAGCTCATACAAACCCTACTATAGTATGAACCTCGGTCAGAGACTCAACACCAATCAGACAGAAAAGCTTAAAATTGCAAAAGCCGTAGCGGAAATGGTTGATGATAAGGACACAATTATGCTGAACTCCGGCACAACAACTCTTCTGGTTTTCCGTTCTCTCCCCACAAATTACAATCTTAACATTGTCACAAACTCTGTTGCAATTGCCCTTGAAGCGGCAGACATTCAGAATTTCAATGTGCGTCTTTTGGGCGGATATGTAAATTCAAGATATCAGTTCAGCTATGGGGATGACGCCATAGAACAGCTGAAAAAGTACCATGCGGACAAACTCATTCTTTCTGTTGACGGAATTGACACCCACTCGGGATTCACAACCTACTATGACAAAGAAGCCGCCATTGACCGCACAATGATTGAACAGTCTGAAATATGCATTGTGGCATCGGACACAACAAAGTTTGGCCGTACTGCCTTTGCAAAAATTTCATCGGTTGATGTTGCAGATTTTATTGTTACAAACGATTCCTTGTCTGATGACCTGTATAATAATCTTACAGCACAGGGTGTGGACATAAAGAAAGCATAAATAATATTCCAAAGGGAGGAAAACACATGAAATATTCAAACGCATTCGGCAAAAAAAGTTCAAAAATACTTCTCGGAACTGCCTATTTCGGAGATGGCATATCAGAAAAAGAATCTTTCGAACTTATGGACAGATTTGTATCTCTCGGAGGATGCCACATTGACACAGCAAGGCTCTATGCTGACGGAGAGAGCGAAAAAATCGTTGGAAAATGGCTTAAAGAAAGAGGCTCCGATGACGTATTTCTATCCACAAAAGGAGCGTTCCCCAAAAAAGATACACCCCACATCCCAAGACTTTCAAGAGAGGAAATCCGCTCTGATATTGAACAAAGTCTCGATGCTCTCCAAAGGGAAAGCGTTGATTTCTACTGGCTTCACAGAGACGATGAAAAAAGACCTGCCGGAGAAATCATTGAAACAATGAATGAACTTTATCGTGAGGGCAGATTCACAGCATTTGGGGCATCAAACTGGCGTCATGAGAGAGTGGACGAGGCCAATGCCTACGCAAAAGAAAAAGGACTCAAAGGCTTTTCGGCAAGTCAGGTGAGATTCAGTCCTGCTGTTTTGGTTCCCGGAGGGGATGACGACAGAGGTCTTGTTAATATGACAAGGAATGAATTTGAATACTATAAGGAAAAAAATATGCCTGTTGCCGCCTATGCATCCCAGGCAAAAGGATTCTTTTCAAAAATGGCATCGGGAGGGGAAGAAATTCTTTCGCCAAAGGCAAAAGGAAGATACCTTTGTCCCGAAAACCTAAAAATTCTTGAAAGCATAAAGAAGCTTTCCGAAAAGTATAAAACAAGCGTCGCATCAATCGTGTGTGCATCCATGTGTGCCATTGAAGATGTTGATGTTTTCCCTATCATCGGACCGGGAAAAATTTTACAGCTTGAAGATTCTCTGAACTTTGGTGCATGGGATCTCACAAAAGAAGAAGTGTCCGAAATTTTTGAGAGATTAGGGGTTTGAAAATGCGTGAACTTTCAAAAAGTGTTCTCATTGAAAGAAGCATAATCAAAAAATACAGAAAGCAAATCTGGAACCCTTTCATTGAGGCGGTTGAACGCTATCGCCTGATTGAAGAAGGGGACAAAATTGCCGTGTGCATTTCAGGGGGAAAAGACTCTATGCTCATGGCTCTTTTGATGAGACAATTGCAAAGACATTCAAAGTTCCCCTTTGAAATCATATATATGGCGATGGATCCGGGATATAACGATGCCAACAGAAAAAAGATTGAAGATAATGCCGCTCTCATGGAGCTTGATGTGGAATTTTTTGAAACAGACATTTTTGACGTGGCAAATTCTGTGGAAAAATCTCCTTGCTATCTTTGCGCCCGTATGAGAAGGGGGCATCTCTATGCCAATGCAAAAATGAGAGGGTGCAACAAAATTGCCCTTGGACATCACATGAGCGATGTTATTGAAACAACTCTGATGGGTATGATGTATTCAGGTCAGATTCAGGGCATGCTTCCAAGACTCTCCAGTACAAATTTTGAGGGCATGGAACTGATTCGTCCCATGTATTGTATTTTAGAGGAAGACATAATAGCCTGGAGAGACTACAACGAACTGTCGTTTTTGCAATGCGCCTGTCGATTTACGGAATCAATAGACAAAAGCGGCGACGGAATCGGCGAATCAAAAAGGCAGGAAGTGAAAGCACTCATAAAAAATCTCAAAAAGACCAACCCCGATGTTGAGGCTCATCTTTTTGAAAGCATCCACAATGTGTCTCTTGACACAATGGTTGAATATAAAATGAACGGAGAAAGACATTCATTTCTTGAAAGGTTTGAAAAAAATGAATCTTAAAACTCTCACAGACAAACTTTTTGAAACACAAACTCTTTGTGATGAAGAACTTCTGTATTTAATAAAGACAGATGAAGACCCTGCATATCTTCACAAAAAAGCAGATGAAAAAAGAAGGGAAATATACTCGGATAAGGTATATTTACGAGGTCTTATTGAAATTTCATCATATTGTAAAAACAACTGTATCTACTGCGGAATCAGATGCGAAAATAAAAATGCAAAAAGATATCGCCTTGAAAAGGAAGAAATACTGAAAGCGTGCAAAAAAGGTTTTGAAGCAGGTTTTAAAACCTTTGTTTTGCAAGGAGGAGAAGATAGTTTCTATGGTGATGATGTTCTTTGCGATATTGTGGCGCAAATCAGAAAAACATACCCTGAATGTGCCATAACACTTTCTTTGGGCGAAAGAAGTTTTGAAAGCTATGAAAAGTTGAAAAATTCAGGGGCAGACAGATATCTTTTGCGTCACGAAACGGGAGATAAAGACCACTATGAAAGTCTGCATCCGAAAAACATGAGTTTTGAAAACAGAATCCAATGTCTGAAAAATCTGAAAAAACTAAAATATCAGACAGGTTCGGGATTTATGGTGGGTTCACCGGGGCAGAGTCCCGAAACAATCCTGAAAGATTTGAGATTTCTTGAAGAATTACAGCCTGAAATGGTTGGAATAGGGCCTTTTATTCCCCACAAAGATACACCTTTTGCAAAGGAAAATTCTGGGAACGTAAAGCTCACTTTGAAACTCATATCCATAATCCGTCTCATGCTTCCAAATGCCCTTATTCCCTCAACAACTGCTCTTGCAACTCTTGATGAAAAGGGAAGAATAAAAGGGATTATGGCAGGTGCCAATGTTGTTATGCCAAACATATCTCCAGACATTGCAAAAGAGGGCTATTCTCTCTATGACAACAAAGCAAACAAAGGCACGGAAAGCATTGAGGGTCTTTCGGAACTTGAAAAAGAAATCAAAGATGCAGGGTATAGAGTAGTGCATGAACGTGGAGACGTAATTGCTTAATGAAAGGGGATTCCCCTTTCAATCCCCTTTCCGCTTGTTTCATATGCCGGCTTAAGAAACAAAAATTAAATCCGCTCATAATGAGTCAATAAATTGACTCTCGATTCGCTTAGCCGCCGGAGAGTCGAACTGAGTACGGTTTTTGCGGCAAATTCTACGCAATACTTCGTCAAAATGCTCGGGAATACACTCGTATTACCTGTGCTTTTTCCTTGTCTTGCTATGAATTTGTTGCAAAAA
>JAZONV010000013.1:0-13610 GCA_045654685.1 Clostridia bacterium
TGAGGAAGAAAAGGAAAAAGGCATATACATAAGCGGCAGAATTAACGATCTTACAAAAAAAGATTATGAACTTATAAGAAGTGCTGTTCCTATTGAAGTAAACAGTGAAACTGTTGGTATATTATATGGTGCTATAAAGCCGGACAAGCTCAATAACAGATATATTCAGATGCTTGAGGAGCTTGATGCCCAGCTGTTTGTTTATGAAAAAGGAACGGGCGATATTCTTATTGATACAATTCAAGGAGATGCGGACAATATTTCTGTACTAAAAAACCGTAAATACAACGATGGTTCTTCTTATGAACAGTTAGTGTCAACCGACAAAGGTTTTGTATCTTTCCAGTCTGCATACAGAAATGAAAATCTTCATTTGCATTATTCTTCCATTGATGAATTTGGATGGATGATAGCATTGGGAAGATATGACTCACAGGTGCATGCCGGAACATATACTATGGCACATAGTTTGTTTTTAGTATTTTTGATTATGCTTGGCATAATCGCTTTGTATATATTGATATTGATGGCAAACGAAAGAAAAGTGAATGTTGTAACCGAGTGTGCATCCGATGTCAGAAAAGAACTTTTGGAAACCAGTGGCAATCAAGATAACATTCAGGATGCCTTGGCTGAAGTTTGCAGATTCGCAAATTCAAGGTCTGCTATATTCTTTGATACAGACGGAGAATTTTATCGCTATATTGCTCCTCAATATGAAGAAGATATGCTTTCGGAAAACGAAAGCAAGCATTTCCGTGCAGAACTGTTTCGTTATGCTTCTGAGTTCCATAAGCTTAACAACAGAGCAGTTAATGTTTTGTGTATAAAGCCGAATAAGCATATGTTAAAAACAAATTCCTCTTTTTATGGCTTTTTGAAAGAACACAAAATCAGAGAGGTTTCTCTTTCAGCCACAATAAACAAAGCCAATCATATTACAATTTTGGCTGCTATTAACGCGGGACGAGGTCATCAGGTAAGACTGCTTGCTGAAAAAGTTTCGGCTTGTTTTTCGATGGCACTTTATAATAAAAATCATCTTACTAAAACTACACTTGCCGCAACAACAGACTCTCTTACAGGAGTGCTGAATCGTGTGGCATACAAAAGTGATATGTTGATTTTTGATGAGGAAAAATCTTTGAATTTTTCTTGTATCTATATCGACGTTAATGAACTTCATCTTTGCAACAACAAATACGGTCACGCTGCCGGAGATGAAATGCTTTTATACATTGCCAATAGCTTGAAAGAAGCATTCTACGGTCATAAGGTTTATAGAATAGGTGGCGATGAATTTTTGGTATTTTGCCAAAATGATTCGCAGGATGAGGTGAAAAAAAGTATTGAGATTTTTACCCGTCAATTAAAACCGAAAGGTTACTATGTTGCAATCGGAATGTCTTACAGAGCGCAAAATACCAATACCGAAGAAATGGTAAGAGAAGCCGAAGTAAGAATGTATGAGGCAAAGGCGCAGTATTATCAAAACAAGGAACAACAAAGCGCTCTTTCTGCCACTGATAAGGAATATGTTCATGTAAAAACAGGAATACTTGAAATTGATACAATGATTTCTGTTTTAAAGGAAAAATATAACGGTATATATCGTGTTTCGCTCTTTACTGATAAGGCAAGACGAATTTTGATGCCTGCATACTTAAAGTATAATGAAAATGAAGAACATTTTTCAAATCTGTTTTCAAAATATGTTGCTGAATCAGTAGCACCTGATTATCACAGAGCAGTATTAAGCTTTTTGAATTATGATGCTTTAAAGCATCAATTGATGGAAGATAAAATTCCTAAAATCACATATAAAAAGAACGATGGTGAAACTGTGATATTAAGCGTTTACAAGCTCTGCGATGCAGATGCAGATGAAGTGGTTTCCGACACTCTTTGGGTTTTTGCAAAAGAGTAAACTTAATTGACAAAGGCGAATCATTGTGGTATAATGTTACAAGTTGAATATTTAGCAAAATCGGCGAAAGCCGGTGACGCAAAGCAAAGAGGCTAAGGTTTTTATACTATGCCAGTCCAGCTGCAATGATAAGAGTCTTTTAAGACTTTCTATTGTTGCAGCTTTTGTTTTGTATGGAGGATTTTTATGAATGTTGTAACAAGAGAGGAAAAGAAATTCTTAATCAATATTGATGAGTTTCGGGATAAATCTCATTATCTTGATATGCTTATGATACAAGATGAGCATAACGGAACAGACGGATACATAATAAGGTCGCTCTATTTTGATACGGTGTATGATGACGATTTTTTTGAAAAGGTTGAGGGTATCGAAACAAGACGGAAAATACGTCTTCGAATATATGACCCCAAAAGTGATTTTGCGATGCTTGAAATGAAACAAAAGCAAGGAGCATCACAGAAAAAACGATCACTTAGAATGACAAAAACAGATGCAGAAGCACTTATCAGAGGTAAATACGAGGTTTTATTAAACTACGAAGAGGATTTTGCCAAAGAGTGTTATGGGCTTATGCATTATAAGTGCTATCGACCCAAAACCATTGTTCAGTATAATCGCAAGGCATACATTGCAAAGGAAAATAAAATCAGGATTACATTTGATAACAACATTGTGGCAACAGAAACCAATTTTGATTTGTTTTCGGAGAATCTTGTGATGTACCCGGTGCTTGATAAATTCAATGTTGTACTTGAAGTTAAGTTCAACGGATTTCTGCTTGACTATATCAGGCAGTTTATAAACAGTATAAACAAAAGTGAACTATCGGTTAGCAAATATGCTTTGGCAAGAAGGCAAAGTTACAGTGAATCTTGGTAGGAGGCGTAATGATAAAATGAAAAAAATTATAGCATTACTTTTTCTTTTCTTAAGTTTAAGTTTTTCGTCTGCAGTATATGCATGGGATCTTGAAAGCGTAACATGGCAGGATGACAGCAATGCCGTACTTATATGGGAGGAAAGCGATAACTGCAGCTACAAGGTTTATCGAAGCAGCACCAAAGATGGTAGTTATGAACAGATAGGCGAAACAAAACTTGGCTCTTTCAGAGATGATGGGGCTCGGTATCCTGATACATATTATTATAAAGTTGAAAAAATAGACTCCGCCACTAAAAAGAGTGAATTATCCGAACCGATGGCAACAGGTACAAATCCGCGAAATGTATCATCGGTGAGTGTTATTATGTATCACAATTTTGTATCAGAGGCAGATATAGCTTCAGGCGTTGAATTTGAGGAATATTCCTTAAAACCCGAAGATTTTGAAAAAGACCTTATCTGGCTGCGTGATCATGGGTATGTGACAATTACATCAAAAGATCTTATTGAGTATCTTGAAGGGAAAAAGTCACTGCCTGCAAAGGCGGTTATCATATCCATTGATGACGGTAGCTACGGTGTATACAAAAACGCCTGGCCGCTACTGAAAAAATACAATATGAAAGCCGACTTTAATGTCATTGGCGCACAGATTGATGAAACCTGGGAAAAACTTTCAAGAGGCGGAACACGCTCTGGTGATGCGGCACCATATTGTACATGGGAAGAACTTACCGAAATGTCGGAAAGCGGAGAAATCAATATTTGTTCTCATACCTACGGTATGCACGTTTATGACAAAGAAAACCGCGTTGGTATGAGCATGATGGAAAACGAAACGGACGAAGAATTTGCAGAGGCAGTAAAAAAAGATTACAAACTTTGTGTAAGTTGTATTGAGGGATGGACCGGAAAAACGCCTGAGACTGTTGCATATCCGTATTCAAAAAGAAGCTCTGCCTCAGACCGCCTAGTTCTTTCTAACACAGGATATAAAATCCTGATGGCAGGAGACGGTGCCAGAGGAACGGTTGGTAATTACTTTGTTGATGGTTGCGACTTTGAAAATCAACTGACACTCATGAGCAGACCTTGCCGAATGGACGGTACACCCATTGAACATTATCTTAACAGAATATATAAAAAAGACGGTGAAAATGGCGTTAATATATTTAAAGAGCCGCTCTCACTTTCTAACAGTGAAAACATCGCTGCTGATTATAAAATATTTGATGATGTTAAGGGCAATGCCTGGTATGCCGGCAGTGTGTACTATGCTTATGCAAACAAGCTGATGAAAGGTGTTTCATATAAAGAATTTGCACCGGAAGAAAACATCAGCCGTGCTATGGCGGCAACTTTGCTGCATAGGCTGGCGGGTGCTCCTGATACAAAAAGTAATAATTTGTTTTCCGATGTAAAACCTTCTGATTGGTATGCAAAGGCGGCACAGTGGGCAGATGAAAACGGTATTTTAAAAGGCTTTGATGACAATACCTTTAAGCCGAATGAAACAGTAAGCCGCGAGCAACTTGCACAGGCGATGTACAATTGTGCAAAGTTTATGAAGGCTGACACAGGAAAGCGTGCAGAAATCAGCGCATTTACAGATGTCGAAAGAATTTTGCCACAGAACATTGAAGCTGTAAAATGGTGCGTTGCAAATGGAATTTTACGCGGTAACGCAGACGGAAGCTTTAATCCAAAAGGAAATGTTACCAGAGCACAAATGGCAACAATACTTAAAAATTGGATTTGCGATTCCGGTATTAATCAATAATGGTATGAGGAGATAAAAAATGAGAAGTCAGATTTTTAATTTAATTAAAGACCAGTCAACGCTTACCTGGGAACAGATTGCGGCAAATATTATTGTTTCAGGGATAATCGGATTTTTGATATTTGTATCTTATATGATTTCCCACAGAGGAACAATTTACAGTAAAAAATTCAATGTATCACTTGTTGTTTTAACGGTGCTTACCTCAATGGTTATGACGGTTATCGGCAACAATGTGGCATTATCTCTCGGTATGGTTGGTGCGCTTTCAATCGTTCGTTTCAGAACTGCGATTAAGGATTCAAGAGATACTGTTTACATATTCTGGACAATTATAGTAGGTATCTGTTGCGGCGTTGGGGACTACGTTGTTGCAGGTATCGGAAGCGGTTTTGTATTTATTCTTCTTCTTATTTTCGGTGCCATTAAAAATAACAACCGTATGCTTGTGATTGTTCGAGGAAGCAGAACAAAGGAAGCTGCCATTCAGGCGGTGATGTTTAAATTCTTTGGAGCGAAAGCGGTGTTGCGCGTTAAAAATTCAACAGAGGACTCCATTGAATTTATTTATGAAATTACAGCCAAAATGCTCGCATTGGCAGAAAGAAAGAATAACATCGGTATCTGCGACGAGATTTATAAAATAGGTAACATTCAGTATGTAAATACCGTAATGCAGAACGACGAGGTTTCAAACTAATCTTTTTAATTGACCACTAAAGGAGGTGCCGAGGTTGAAATACAAAATAATAGGACTGACTGCTGTGGCCTTGGTGCTGATAGCGGTGCTTACAATAAGTTTTATGATGCCGGAGGATAACGGTCAAAGATACATAGAACACATTGAATCTCCGGTTAAGGAAATCTGTGCAAATCATCAGGGGGAGCTTTGTACACATCTTCCTATTGTGCAGATCAATACAAACGGAAAAGAAATTCCGGGTAAGGCGATTCTTGATGCGGAAGGCTATGTAACCGATTATACTCTTGCCGAAGATGGTTTGACTACAGTCAAAGGCACACTTGGAGTCATCGCAAGCGAAGAAAAGAACAATCACCTTACAGATGAACAGAAAAATATGGGTGAAATTCTTATAAGAGTAAGAGGTCATTCCTCCCGAAGATTTGAAAAGCCAAACTACTTTGTAAGATTTGTAAATCCTGACGGAACAAATAACGCACAAGAATTTCTTGGTATGGATGCTCATCACGAATGGGCACTTCACGGGCCTTTTCTTGATAAAAGTCTTATCCGTAATTATATGTGGTACAATATTGCAGGCGAAATGATGGAGTATAGCCCGAATGTGCGTTTCTGTGAGCTTATTTTAAATGGTGAATATCGGGGGCTGTATCTTGCAACAGAAATGATAACTGCGGGAAAGGATGGCTCAAGACTTGAACTTTCCGTAAACAAAAAGGATAATTCTTTCTCAGGCTATGCCTTACGACTTGATTGGGGCGATACCGATGAGGAAAATAAGCTGTATCCGTTTACAAACTATACCATACGTGCAAAAACACAGCATGAGCTTGTCTATCCGGGCACGCAGAATATGACTCCTGAGCTAAAGGAAGCGATAAAGGACGACTTTTCGCTTTTTGAAAAGACACTTTATTCCTATGATTATAACAATAAAGACTACGGCTATAAGCATTTCATTGATGTAGACTCATTTGTGGATTATTTTCTGATTAACGAGCTTACCTGTAACTATGACGCAGGTTCACTTTCAACCTATATTTACAAAGACGTTAACGGTAAATATAAGATGTGTGTTTGGGATTTTAACTCTGCCTGCGATGCATATCAGGAAAGTGCAATGCCTGTAAACGAGTTCCGACTTGACAATGCTTTGTGGTTTCAAATGTTGTTTAAGGACAAAGAATTTACCGACAGAATTATAGAAAGATACTATGAGCTAAGAGAAACAGTTTTCAGTGAGGAATATTTATTCGGCTTCATTGATGATACTGTTTTCTATCTTGGGGATGCAGTAGAACGGAATTATGATAAGTGGGGCTATACCTTTTCGGAGGAATATGACCTGCTTCATCCTTATGAAAGAAATCCGAGAAGCTACATAGATGCAGTTTCTCAGATTAAAACTTTTCTTACAAGACGACTTGCATTTATGGATGAAAACATAGAGGCACTCAGTGGATATAGTGCTGAATCTAAAACGAAGAAATATAACGAAGTTTCTGATTAAAAGATAAGGGGGTACAAGCTTTGAAAAAATTTATTATCACAATTTCTGTTATTATACTTGTACTTCTGACTCTTGATTGGTTGTACTTTCATAACGGATTTCATATTGATTTTGACCATGAAAAAGAAATCCAGTATTTTATGAAGGTTGACGAGGATACAATCTACATGGAAAAGGACGGGACATATGAACCTTTTGAAATAAGAGGGGTAAATATGGGTTCCGGTATTCCCGGCGAATGGGCAACTTCATTTGCTATCGATCAGGAAACTTATTTAAGATGGTTTTCCTATATTCAGGAAATGGGCGCAAACACAATCAGAGTTTATACAATTCAAAACGATACTTTTTATGATGCGTTTTACGAATATAATAAGAATAACGAAAGTCCTCTTTATATGATACACGGTGTATGGGTTAACGACTATATTCAAAATTCTCATCGTGATGCTTACAGCGAGGAATTTTACGATACCTTCCTCGATAACAGTAAAATAATGGTTGATGTTATTCATGGTGAAAGAAAGCTCAATTTAGGCAGAGTGGCAAGTGCGGGACACGGAACATATAAAAACGATATATCCGATTGGGTTATCGGATATATTTTAGGTGTTGAATGGGATGACCTTACCGTAGCATACACAGACGATTTGTATGAGGGAAAAGAGGGATATTCTTCTTATCAGGGAACGTTTATGTACACATCACCTGATGCTTCGCCATTTGAAACTATGCTGACTATGGTGGGCGACAAGGTTATAGAATATGAAACAAATCGCTATGGAGAGCAACGCCTTGTAGCGTTTTCAAACTGGCCCACAACCGATCCGTTTGAATATCCTGAGCTTATTAAAAACTTCTTTATGAAGTGTGCATATGTGAATGTTGAGCATATAAAAACAACTGATGCCTTTATTCCGGGACAGTTTGCATCCTATCACGTATATCCGTATTATCCATACTATCTGAGCTTTGCCGAAGATTGGTCGGTTTTCGGGCTTGAATCAAGGGAAGCTTATCGTGATGAGCAAGGCAGACTCAACGCATACCGTGCCTATCTTCAGATGCTTACAAACCATCATACAATGCCGGTTGTTATCTCAGAGTTCGGTGTTTCTACCGGTCGAGGAATGGCACAGGTAGACAAAGATACCGGCAGAAATCAGGGTAATACCTCGGAACAAGCGCAAGGTCAGGCTCTTATAGACTGCTGGAATGATATTAAAGCGGTTGGCTGCAACGGCGGATGCGTATTTACATGGCAGGATGAGTGGTTCAAGCGTACATGGAACACAATGCACGCAGTTAACCTTTCAAGAACGGCATATTGGTCGGACTATCAAACAAATGAACAGTATTTCGGACTTTTATCCTTTGATCCGGGCAATGAAAAATCTGTTTGTTATGTAGATGGTGATGTGTCTGAATGGACAGAGCAAGATAAGATTATAAGCGAAAATACAGAGCTTTCTGTGAAGTATGATGAAAAGTTTATATATTTCCTTGTAAAAAAGGAAAATCTTGACTTTGAAAATGACACGTTTTATATTCCAATTGATGTAACCCCGAAAACCGGAAGCAATTACTCTGCAAATCATAATGTGAAATTTGATAGAGATGCGGATTTTGTGATTGTTATAAACGGTAGAGATAACAGTCGCGTTGTGGTTCAGGAACGTTATGAGGCGCTACGGTCAACCTATGCAGAGGACCTTTATAAGTTTAATACGTATTTCAAGGGTAATATACCGCAAAAGAATTCACCGAAATTTGTAAACATTGATTTAATTCTGCGTACAGCAATGTCGCTAACTCCGGATAATAAGGAAACGGTAGCAGAAGCTTACGAAACCGGAAAGCTTTTGTACGGAAATGCAAATCCTGAAAGTGCTGATTTTAACTCACTTGCAGACTTTATTCAAGACGGTGATTATATTGAAATCAAGCTTCCTTGGCAACTTCTGAATTTTGCAGATCCTTCCAAAATGCAAATCCACGATGACTATTATGACGAAAATTTCGGGATTGAATGTATCAATATCGACAAGATGTATGCGGGAATCGGTACAGGAAGCGAAAGAATTTCACTTGGCGAAATTAAACTAAAAGGATGGGGCAATAAAGTAACCTATCACGAAAGACTCAAAAGCTCATATTATATAATGCAGGATTTATGGAAGGATGGTGAATCGTATGAAAGTTGAGATAATGATTTATGCCTATATTGCAATTTGCGTCAGCATGATTTTATATAACATCGTCTATGTTTTCATATTAAGACACCGTGAAAAAGCACTTTCTTCCAATTCCTTAAAGTTTGAAAAAATCATTTGTGATGAAATAGAAAAAATAAAGGCGGGCGAAGAAGTTTCCAAAGCACATAAGGATTTTCTTTGTAAAAAGCTTGATCGGACAGCAAGTATGACTGCTTTTGATAAAGCTCTTGAAAAAGTATATGAAAACCAACCTGAAAGTGCCCAAAAATACCTTTATGATACTTTTTCTGTTTTCGAATATCTGACTCACAGATACATCAGCAAAGATACATTAAAGATAGCGTATTTCCCATACATACTGCACAAATACAATATTCTGAAGGGCTATGAGAACGAAAAGCTTACAAATGTCCTTTTAGACCTTTTGCGCAGTGTAAATGTCTATTGCAGAGAAAATACCTTGAAGGCAATTTACAGTATAAACAATCCACAACTTGTAATTTCGGCGCTCAAAATTATTGATAAGAACCTAACATTCCATCATCCAAAGCTTATTTGTGACGGACTTTTAAGCTATACAGGTGATAAAGAAGAATTGAAAAAAAGACTTTTTGAAAGTTTCAACGCATATTCGGTCAATATGCAGCTTAATATTTTAAATTATTTCCGCTTTGGCAATGTCAGATGCGACAAAGAAATGATGGAGATTTTAACAAACGAAAAAGCCAATAATGAGCTTCGTTTTTCAGCAATCAGGTATTTTGAGAAATTCCCGAATCACGATGCAGAAAAGATACTTAAGTTCTTTGCGGAAAACAAAGAAAATCTCACGTGGGAATTTAAGGCAATAGCATCTTCCACGCTCAAATCATATCCCGGTGATGTAACGTTTAGGATTTTAGTGGAAAATCTCTCAAGTTCAAATTGGCATATAAGACAAAACAGTGCCATAAGTCTTGAAAAACTCGGCTATACATATCAGGATTTGATAAGCGTATTTGACGGTGATGACCGTTATGCAAGAGAAATTATGCGCTATCGTCTTGACAGAAGAACCGCTGAAAGTGAGGCGATGAAAGTATAATGGAAATGGAGACAATTAAAAATATTTTCGATATTATCAGCGTCTTATTTTTGGTGTACTTAATAGGATATTCAACCTTTTTGTTTTTGTCGGTAGTCGTAGGCGCATCAACCCTTTATAAAAAGAAAATGCAGGATAGACTTATGAATAAGTTTACCGATAATTACTTCGTTCCTATAACGATTGTAGTTCCTGCTTATAATGAGGAAGTAACAGTTGTTCAGACAGTCAAATCCTTGCTTTCCCTTGATTACAGACTTTATGAAATTGTGGTAGTGGATGACGGTTCAAAGGATGAAACTTCAAGGATGATGATAGAAGGGTATAACATGCATCCCGTCAGACGACCTCTGCACAGAAGTATCCCCTGTCAGCCGGAGGAGTTTATCTATGAATCCCACGAACAAAAGGTCCCGCTAACGCTAATCCGAAAGAAAAACGGCGGCAAGGCAGATGCACTTAATATGGGCATCAATGCGGCACAGTATCCTTATTTTATCTGTATGGATGCCGACTCTGTACTCCAATATGATTCTCTTCAAAAGCTTGTAGTTCCCGTTTTAGAGGAAGAAAATGTGGTTGCAGTTGGCGGAACAGTAAGACCTTGTAACGATGTTACCTTAAAAGACGGAAAGGTTGTAAAATACAGACTTCCCAAAAACATTCTTGCTTGTATGCAACTACTCGAATATGACCGTTCTTTTCTGGCATCAAGAATTTTATTTGACCATTTCAACGGTTCGCTTATTATTTCCGGAGCATTTGGAATGTTTAAAAAGGAAACTGTCATTGCAGCAGGCGGTTATGACCACGGAACGATGGGAGAAGATATGGAGCTTGTTGTAAAGCTTCACAACTATTGCCTTACAAATCAGATTCCGTATTCCATCAAATATGCAACCGATGCAGTTTGCTGGACACAGGTTCCTGAAAAATTAGGCGACTTAAAAAAACAGAGAAAGCGTTGGCATCTTGGTCTTTTTCAGACGATGTGGAAGCATCGTAAAATGATGGCAAACCCCAAATACGGAGCCGTTGGCTTTATTTCGTATACATACTTTCTCTTGTATGAACTTTTGTCGCCGTTTATCGAAGTTTTCGGTGTATTTACAATGATCATGGCGTTTTGTATTGACCTTTTGAATTTGCCGTTTATGCTCTTGTTTATGCTTATTTATGCGGCATATAATTCAATTCTGACGCTTACAGCATTCTTTTCAAGAATACAGACTATTGATTTGACGGTAACCTTCAAAGATTGTATGAAAGCCATAATGCTTTGCTTTTTTGAAGTAACAACGCTCAGGTTTATTATGGCGTTTGTAAGACTTACCGCATTTAAAGGCTACAAAAAGAAAAAACTTGATTGGGGACGTATCGAACGAAAGAAGATGAATATTTAACAAAGAATCGAGGTGGTTGATACAATGAGAAAATATGTGATGGCAATATTCCTGCTGATTATTTTCTGTGTTCAGCCGGCATTTGCCGAAGTTTATACCACGGAGAAAACCGAGGGACTTGCAACCTGTGTTTATGTAGCGGGAAGTCCTGATAATTATCCAATCGAATTTTATGACGAGGAAAAAGATACATATTCAGGCATTATCCCTGATATGCTCACAGTTATCTCTGAACGCTCAGGTGTGGATTTTGTATATATCAACGGTAATAAAACAGATAAAATTACGATGGGCGAAAATTTGCAGGTCGAGATTGTTTCTTCTTCTGCAAATGACAGCCAACTTTCGTATTACAAGGATTATTTAGAACTTTTATCCTTTGAAGAAGATGGCGAAACTGTGAAATCAGGCCTTGTTTTTACAAGTCTTGCAGATGATACTGTGATTTCAAAAATAAAAACTGCGACAAGCGGAATTTCAGAAGATATTAAAAGCGGAATCTTTCTTTCCTATGCGACAGAAAGCTCAAAAATAAATTATCTCCTGCTTTTTCTCGCCCTTGGCATTTGTGTGATACTCATGGCCGCAATAACACTTTTGATTTTGCGCATAGGGCGTATCCGCAAAGAACATTCCGCTGATAAACTGACAGATTCTGAAACAGGAATGGGAAATCTGCAATTCTTCAAATATCATTTCAGGTACACTATAAGCGATATTTCAAGAAGCCTTTATCATGTTGCATATATCATTTTAGACAGCAGTTATCTTCGTTCTTATCATGGCGACAGTTCTTTTGAAGATGTGCTTAAATACACTGCATTGGTTCTTTCGGAATATACGGGAGACAGAGAAATATCTGCCCGAATTACTGAAAATGGCTTCGCGTTTGCATATCAGGCAACAAATGATGAAGATGCAAAGAAAAGACTTTTAGAAGTTATGAAAAAGCTTAACAGCTTTAAAGATATGAAAGAGAAAAACAATAAGCTTGTTTTCCACTCTGCTGTATATCATCTCGGTAGCTCTGACAGAAACTGCGAGATCCTGCTCTTTAATTTAAGAAAAAACTGTAATAAGATTTTCGGAACGGAAAAAGAGATTATATATTGTGATACACATTCGATGAATATGATTCAGGAAGAAAAGAAGATTACCGAAAGCATCTTAAAGGGTTTTGAAAATAACGAATTTAAGATGTATTTGCAGTTCATTGTTGACAATAAAACAAAACAAATTGTTTCGGCAGAAGCTCTTTCAAGATGGGATAGTCCGCAAAAAGGACTTATCGGTCCCGGTAAATATATCGGAAATATGGAAACGGCAGGGCTTATCAGTAAGCATGATTTTTATATGTTTGAGCTTGCCTGCCGACAACTTGAAAAATGGAAAGATACACAGTTTAAAAACATCACGCTGTCTTGCAACTTTACAAGAATAACACTTTCGGAAACAAACTTTATTGATAAGCTTAAGATGATTTCAAACAGTTACGATTTTGACAAATCTATGCTTGCAATAGAAATAACCGAAGATGCCATTGAAAAGGACAGAGAAACTGCCACGCAGAATGTGATTAGGTGTAAAGAACTGGGTTTCAGGGTTTATCTTGACGATTTGGGAAGCGGATATACATCGCTTGCAAACCTTTGTGATTATCCCATTGATGTGGTTAAAATTGACCGTGATATTTTGCTCAAAACTGAAAATGAAAAAGGCAAGGATTTGTTTGCCGGTATCATTGCTCTTGCTCATAGTCTTAATATCAAGGTTATATGTGAAGGTGTAGAAACAGAAGAACAAAATACACTTGTAGAATCATCGGCCTGCGACTTCGTTCAGGGATGGTATTATTCTAAAGCACTTCCTCTGGAAGAATGTGAATCGTTTATTGATGTATATGAAAAAAGAAGAAATTAAATATTCTAACAAATACTTGTCGTAGATTGTAATCTTTTGAAGAATGTGATAAAATAAATGGGAAACACGTTAAGTAACACTAAAAGTAGGTTAGAGAGATTTTTTAGTCCTAACATGAAATAAACTTACCACCCCAAAGGGTTGCATCTAAACTGTCTGTCCCGAATAATTAAATCTAACCG
>JAZONV010000014.1:0-3522 GCA_045654685.1 Clostridia bacterium
ATAATTGACTATTATCCAATGTTGTGATATAATATATAATGTTAAAATATGAGAAAAATAAATCCAAATGGTGTCAAATTGGTGTCATGCCAATTTGAAAACCTTTAAAAATAAAGGAGATTTGAAACAAATGAAATTAGGTATAGTAGGTCTTCCAAACGTTGGCAAAAGTACACTTTTTAATGCCATAACTCAGGCAGGTGCAGAAGCTGCAAACTATCCTTTCTGTACAATTGAACCAAACGTGGGTGTGGTAACAGTTCCGGATGAAAGAATAGACAAACTTGCAGATATGTATGACCCGGACAAGATTACATATGCAACTGTTGAATTTGTTGACATTGCAGGTCTTGTTAAAGGTGCAAGCCGTGGAGAAGGTCTTGGAAACAAGTTCCTTTCTCACATAAGAGAAGTTGATGCAATTGTGCATGTTGTAAGATGTTTTCAGGATGACAACATTGTTCACGTTGACGGATGCATCGGACCGAAAAGAGATATTGAAACCATCAATATGGAACTTATTTTTGCCGACATGGAAATGGTTGAAAAAAGAATTGACAGAACAAAAAAAGCCATGAAAGGCGGAGACAAAAAGTTCTTAAAAGAACTCAATATGCTTGAACGCATTTATGCAACTCTTGAAGAAGGCAAGTGCGTAAGAACAATGGAATTTGACAAAGAAGAAGATGAACTTTTAAAAGAAATTGCACTTCTTACAAAAAAACCTGTCATATATGCGGCAAATGTATCAGATGATGATTTTGCAAATGGCATTGACGATAATGAATTCATTAAGGAACTCACAGAAATTGCAAGTCAGGAAGAAAGTGAAGTTCTTCCAATTTGTGCAAGACTTGAAGAAGAAATCATTGAACTTGAAGACGAAGAAGAAAGAAAAGCATTTTTAGAAGATTTGGGGATTGAAGAATCAGGTCTTAATCGTCTTATAAAGAAAAGTTATTCTCTCCTTGGTCTCATCAGCTATCTCACAGCAGGTAAACCCGAAGTTAGAGCATGGACAATCAAGGAAGGCACAAAAGCACCTCAGGCGGCAGGTAAAATTCACACCGATTTTGAAAAAGGCTTTATAAGAGCTGAGGTTGTTGCATTCAATGACCTTATGGAATCGGGAACCTATGCTGCGGCAAGAGAAAAAGGACTTGTAAGACTTGAAGGAAAAGAATATGTTATGAATGACGGAGATATTGTTCTTTTCAGATTTAATGTGTAATTATTCCTAATTTTTCAAAAAATGTATAAATTAACAAAAAAACACATATATAATAAGTGTTTTTTGGCTTGTTTGGTACTTGAAAAATTTGCCTCAAAATCTTATTATATATGTAAGGGTTAGCACTCGATATTCGAGAGTGCTAACAATAATAAATCTACAATTTGTCTAAAAAGACATTTCAGGAGGTAATAAAAAATGACAATTAAACCATTGGCAGACAGAGTTGTTCTCCAGATGACTGAAAGCGAAGAAACAACAAAAAGCGGTATTGTTCTTCCCGGCAGTGCTCAGGAAAAACCCCAGGTGGCTGTTGTTGTAGCAGTTGGCCCCGGCGGGGTTATTGACGGAAAAGAAGTTGTTATGGAAGTTAAAGTGGGCGACAAAGTTCTCACAAGTCAGTATGCCGGAACAAAAGTTAAACTTGACGGTGTTGAAAATATCATAGTTAAACAGAGCGACATTCTCGCTGTTGTAGAATAATATAATCGGAGGTAGTTTGATATGGCTAAAAAAGTATTATTCGGCGAAGAAGCAAGAAGAGCACTCCAGTCAGGTGTTGACCAGCTTGCTGATGCCGTGAAAATCACACTCGGACCCAAAGGCAGAAATGTTGTCCTTGACAAAAAATTCGGTTCTCCCCTCATCACAAATGATGGTGTTACAATTGCAAAAGAAATCGAACTTGAAGATGCTTTTGAAAACATGGGTGCACAGCTTGTTAAAGAAGTTGCAACAAAAACAAATGATGTTGCAGGTGACGGTACAACAACCGCTACACTTCTTGCTCAGGCAATTATAAGAGAAGGTCTTAAAAACGTTGCAGCAGGCGCAAACCCCATGATTGTTAAAAAAGGTATTCAGAAAGCCGTTGATGCAGCAGTTAAATATATTGGCGAAAACAGCAAAAAGGTAAGCGGAAAAGAAGATATTGCAAGAGTTGCATCTGTTTCTGCCGCTAATGAATATATCGGAACACTTATTGCTGATGCTATGGAAAAAGTTACAAGCGACGGTGTTATTACTGTTGAAGAATCAAAAACTGCTGAAACATACTGTGATGTTGTTGAAGGTATGCAGTTTGACCGCGGATATATCTCTCCCTACATGGTAACAGATACTGAAAAAATGGAAGCTGTTATTGATGACGCTTTCATCCTTATTACAGACAGAAAAATTTCCAACATTCAGGATGTTCTTCCCCTCCTCGAACAGATTGTTCAGCAGGGTAAAAAACTTGTTATCATTGCAGAAGACATTGAAGGTGAAGCCCTTACAACTCTTATTGTTAACAAACTTCGCGGAACATTCACATGCGTTGCTGTAAAAGCTCCCGGATTTGGTGACAGAAGAAAAGAAATGCTTAAAGACATTGCAATTCTCACAGGCGGTCAGGTTATTTCCGAAGAACTCGGTTTAGAACTTAAAGACACAAGCCTTGATATGCTTGGTCGTGCAAAACAGGTTAAAGTTCAGAAAGAAAACACAATCATCGTTGACGGTCTTGGTGACAGCAATGAAATCAAAGACAGAGTTAACGTTATCAAAGCACAGATTGAAGAAACCACAAGCGAATTTGACAAAGAAAAACTTGTTGAAAGACTTGCAAAACTTGCAGGTGGTGTTGCAGTTATCAAAGTTGGTGCGGCAACCGAAACTGAAATGAAAGAAATGAAACTCAGAATTGAAGATGCTCTTGCAGCTACAAAAGCAGCTGTTGAAGAAGGTATCGTTGCAGGTGGCGGAACTTCTTACATCAATGCAATTCCTGCAGTTGAAAAAGCTGTTGACGAAGTTTGCGAACCCGATGCAAAAACAGGTGTTAAAATTATCCTCAAAGCTTTGGAAGAACCCGTTAAACAGATTGCTAAAAACGCTGGACTTGAAGGTAGCGTAATTGTTGACAAAATCAAAGGCAGCGAAGCAGGTGTTGGTTTCAACGCTCTTATTGAAGAGTATGTAGATATGATTAAATCCGGTATTGTTGACCCTGCAAAAGTTACAAGAAGCGCACTTCAGAATGCCGCATCTGTTGCAAGCATGGTTCTTACAACAGAAAGCATTGTTGCAGACAAAGAAGATCCCAATGCAAACATGGCTCCCGCAGGCGGTATGCCCGGCGGCGGAATGGGAATGTATTAATAATAATTATTATTATAATCGAGTAGGAGGCTAACCATTAGTTGATTAGCCGACCTCTCACACCACCATGCGTACCGTTCGGTACACGGCGGTTCAATCATATTGAGTGCAAAGACTTGTATGCCTCGGATATGTCATAATATCCACGG